>JAGWAW010000177.1 GCA_021296165.1 Nitrosopumilaceae archaeon
ACCACGACCACATGACGTACCGTGCTCAGGAGGCCATCGCCGAGAGCGACACCATAGTGGGGTACACCACGTACGTGAACCTAGTGGAGGACCTCATACAAGACAAGGACGTACACAGCTACGCCATGACGCAGGAGGTGGAGCGGGCGCGCCAGTGCATAGACTTGGCAAGGTCGGGCCGTACCGTCTCGCTGGTCTCCAGCGGGGATCCGGGCATATACGGGATGGCCGGCCTCATATACGAGATGCTGGCCGAGTCGGGCTGGGACCCAAAGACGGGCCTGCCGGTGGAGATAGTCCCCGGGGTATCGGCGCTCAACTCGTGCTCGGCCATAGTGGGCTCGCCCCTCATGACCGACTTTGCCGTGCTGAGCATGAGCGACCTGCTGGTCCCTTGGGATGTCATAGAGAAGCGGGTGGAGGCGGCCGCCGCCGGGGATTTTGTTATAGTGGTGTACAACCCGGCCAGCAAGCGGAGGATACACCAGCTCCGGGAGGCCCGCAGCATAATACTCAGGCACCGTTCCCCCAAGACCCCCGTCGCCATCATAAAGGGGGCTTACCGGGACTCCCAGACGGTGGTCCTCACCACCCTGGAGGGGCTGCCTGACCACGCCGACAAGCTGGGCATGATAAGCACCGTTATCATAGGAAACTCCTCCACATACACGTACGGGGACCTGATGATAAACCCGCGGGGCTACCGCTCAAAGTACGACATATCCTAGATACTGCGCCGTATGGTGTCGGCCAGCTCCTCGTCCAGCGCCACGGCATCGCGCACCGGCCCCACCATCCCGGCCACCTCGGCGCCCACCGCCCTCTTGAGGTCGGCGGGGTGGAGCTTTCCTTCGGCAAAGTCCCGCTCCACCTCTTCATACCCATAATAGGTGGCGTCGCCGCCGAACCTTTCGGGACGCTCCACAGTAATGTGATCCTTTTCGTGGAATATTATCTGCCGGCACATCTCCAGGACGGGGTTGTTCGACACGCTGCCGGCCTCGCACCAGGCCCTGGATATCTTTTTTTTGATCTGGTCGTCGGTGTCGTGCATCAGTATTCCCGAGTTGGGGTCGGACTTGCTCATCTTGGTTCCCAATTCCGCGGGGGCCGAGAGCCCCGGCAGCAGGGAGTGGTGTATGGCGACGGGCACCTTCCAGCCCATCTTGGGGAATATCTCCCGGACCAGCATGTGTATCTTGCGCTGATCCATTCCCGAATGCACTATGTCCAGGTCCAGCGAGTGTATGTCGGCCGCCTGCATGGGCGGGTACAGGAGCTTGGCCAGGTCCAGCGAGTCGGTCTCGGAGCGGCCCATTATGGTGAGGGCCCTCTTGGTGCGGGCCAGGGACATGTGCTTGGCGAACCGCACAAACTCCTCCCAGTACTGGGGGCTCTGCGCGTACAGGTCCGAGCCCAGTACGATGCGGGCCTCCGGGCAGACGGCGCCGAACGCCCGGCGGTAGTATCCGGCCACCCGGGATATGGTCTCCCAGTCGCCCCCCAGCTTGTCGTTTATGACAGTGTGCCAGTCGGCCAGGAATATGGTGCAACGGACGCCGGCCCGGGCCATGTCGTTCACCTTGAAGCCGGTGCTGATCAGGCTGCCCATATGCAGGAACCCCGATATCTCCAGTCCTATGTAGTGGTTCGGGGAGTCGTTCGACCCAAAGAGGCCGCGGAGCTCCTCCTCGGTGACTACCTCCTCGGTGGGGGGCCTCATGACCAGGGAGACCTTCTCGCCGATGTCCATCGGGGGGGCGCCGCCCCACGAAAGCCTATAAACGCTTGCGGGGCCGGGTGCTCAGGTAGAGGGCGTGCCCGCTTATTATGAAGGCCGCCAAGAATATCTTGGTGGCGAAGACCAGGTTCCAGGGGGCGTTCGGATCCGGGTAGGCCACCGACAGCCGGTCTATGTCCGGCATTATGCCGCCGGCCATGCCCGCCGTTATGGCTGCGTTGAGCACGGTAAAGTTGTAGAGCACCTCGTACAGCGATATTATCGCAAAGCCCAGCAGCATCAGCTGCAGCAGGGCCATCCGGCGCCCGGATATCTTGCCGGCCACCGTCCTCCTCCAGCCTATGCGGGAGACGCAATACCACCCTATTATGCTGGAGAAGAAGAGCCAGCTGGAGAGGCGCGCAAAGTTCTCGAAGGGGAGGGCGGTGTTGTGGATGACCTCGCCCATCACGTACGTGCCGTTCTGCAGCCATTCTGCGGTGGTGGCCCAGAACCCGAACGCGGTTATGCCCAGCATGATGGCGGCGCTGACATAGAATATGTACAGGAATACCCTGTAGGATTCGTCGGTCTTCTCCAGGTGCTCGGCCACGCCCCCGGGCCGCGCAATTTCAGTATAAAGGTGGCGCAGGGTGTGGGCGGGAACTGTCCGGATTGACACATTGACCATTCAACTCCTGAGCCGCGAGCGGGTCGGCTTTACGAACCGGACGGCAGCCGAATCCGATTGCAATGCACCAGAGAACCGACGCTGAACTATAAAATGTGCTTATAAACATGCCACGTACGGGGTGGCATAGGCAGGTGGATCAAGGACGCGACCAGGTTTGCCAGATCGTGCAGTCCATATCCGGGAGACGTTGCGGCTGCGCGCCCAAGCTGGTCCGGGTCCGGCTCGGCAACCCCGGGGCCATCGGGTAAGCCATACAGAACGATCAGGCTCTGGCTGGCATGCGGATTCGCAATGGGGCAATGTATATCCAAAATATGTTCGCAATTTACTGATTCCCCCGCATTTGTCTGTGAACGTACCGCCATGATGGGGCATGAAGAGGATAGTAGTGCTGGGGGGAGGATTCGCAGGCGTGGAGTGCGTCAGGCAGCTCCAGCGGGGCCTGCGCAGCAACTCCACGACGGACATACTGCTGATCAGCGAGCAGAACTTCCTGCTGTTCCGGCCCATGCTCCCCCAGGTGGCATCGGGGACGATAAACACGAGAAACATAGTGATGCCCATACGGTCCATCCTGAAGAAGGCCCGGTTTTATGAGGGGCGTGTCAGGGCCATAGATCCGGCTACCCGCCAGGTGAGCCTGTGGGGCACCCCCGAGATGACCGGCATCACGGTTAACTACGACTATCTGGTGGTGGCTCTGGGCGGCGAGCCGGACTTCTTCGGCATGAGCGGCATCAAGCGCAACGCGTTCCGGATGCAGAACCGCGTGATGGACATGCTGGAGCAGGCCAACAACGAGCCTGACGAGGGCGCCAAGAGGGCGCTGCTCACCTTTGTTATAGTGGGAGGGGGCTTCTCGGGCATAGAGACCGCCGGGGAGCTTCACGACCTGCTGGTGGACGCCACCAAGCACTACCCGGCCATATCCCGGGACGAGGTCCGGGTGGTGGTTGTCGAGTCGCGCCCGGCCATACTTCCGGGCTTTGCGGAGAATCTGGCCAAGTTCGCATACAAGGCGCTGGTCCGGAGGGGAATCGAGATGAGGCTCCAGTCTCGGCTGATGAGCTTTGACAGAAGCGAGGCGGAGGTATCGTGGGAGGGCGGATCCGAGACGATACACGCCCATACGCTGATTTGGACGGCCGGCTTTACCGCCGTAAACATGGTGCAGCGGTCAGTCTTCAAGACGGTCAACGGCAAGATAGCGGTGAACGACCACTTGGAGGTGGAGGGGTACCCGGGGGTCTTTGCGGCGGGGGACTGCTCCCTGCTTATGGACCCCAAGCTGGGAGTCCCCTATGCGCCCACCGGCCATCTGGCCGCGGCACAAGGGAAGATAATAGCTCATAACCTGAGCGCCAAGATAAACGGGCAGCCTCTCAAGAAGTTCAGATACAAGCCAGAGTATCAGATGGCCGTGATCGGGAAGCGGACCGGCGTGGCGCTGATACACGGAATCAGGATACAGGGTGTCGCCGCGTGGATGCTGTGGCGGACCGTGTTCCTGTACAAGATGCCGGTCTTCAGCAAGCGGCTGCGGGTGATCGTAGACTGGACCGGGGATCTGCTGTTCGACAGGGACATTGCCCGGCTCACGTTTATGAATAGACAGGACGAGGCCAAGGACTACAGGAGCTTGGACGTGGTGGACGAGTTTTGGTGAGATACTGCGGCGGATCTGGCGTATCCGCCATCTCAGTATCCGGAGCGCTGCCGCTCCCTGTTGACGGCGTTCTTGCGGGTGTACTCCTCCAGTATGTCGCCGGGGGTCATGCCAAGCTCCATGGATGCCTGTATCACAAAGTGCCATATGTCGATGAGCTCCTCCCGGGCATCCTCCGACGGGAACGGGCGGGCGCTCTTCCACCACTTCCAGTTGGTTAGCCGCTGCAGCTCGACGGCTTCGTGTATGATGGCCGTGGACAGCGCCGAGATCCTCCCTTCGGTGTCCGGCGGGTACCTGCCCGGCGGCATGATCCCGGCCAGCTCGCGCTGCATCCGGAATATCTCCTCCAGCCGGTCCACAGCGGGCGCGCCGAGACCCTCCCGTAATAGTGTTGGCGCGGATAGATTGTACACACTCAGTAACAAGTCAGGTCCACCCAGCCGAGCGTGCGTGAATTATGAAGTACCGCATAGTGCAGATCCAAGAGCTTATAGG
>JAGWAW010000178.1 GCA_021296165.1 Nitrosopumilaceae archaeon
GCAGATGGCCGGGCGCCACATCTCAGATGACAACTGGAGGCTGGTGGAATGAGGCCGCCGGAGGACTCCGTACGGGAGATAACCGCGTACCTGCGCCGGTCTGTCTCCGGCAGCCCCGACCGGCTGTACGAGGCGGCCACACACCTCATAGGGCACGGGGGCAAGAGGCTGCGGCCCTACATGCTGATACAGACGTGCCAGATGCTGGGCGGCGGCATGCGGGACGCCATGGCCGCCGCCGGCGCCGTGGAGATGATACACAACTTTTCGCTGGTCCACGACGACATCATGGACAACGACGAGACCAGGCACGGCGTCCCTACCACACACGTAAAGTACGGCACGCCCCTGGCGATACTGGCCGGCGACACGCTCTTCTCCAAGGCGTACCGCACCCTCTCCGAGTCGCCGCTGGATCCCCAGATACGGGCCGATCTGGCATACCGGCTGTCGGGGGCCTGCGTGGACATCTGCGAGGGCCAGTGGATGGACATAGCCATGAGCATGAGCGACGCCGTCCCCCAGCCCTCCGAGTACGTGGCCATGATCCGCAAGAAGACCTCCGCCCTCTTCGAGGTCTCCTGCTCCATGGGGGCCGTCTGCGCCGGGGCCGCCTCCCAGGACGTCTCCAACGCCTCCTCGTTCGGCCTCAACATGGGCACGGCGTTCCAGATAACCGACGACCTGCTGGGCGTGGTGGGGGACCCCGCCGTAACCAAAAAGCCGGTGGGCAACGACATCCGCGAGGGAAAAAAGTCGCTCCCCATACTCATGGCACTGGAGGAGGCAAAGCCCGCCGACCGGGACGCCATACTGGGAGTGTTCGGGCGGCGGGACGCGCCCGCCGAGTCCGCCGACGCGGCGGTCCGAGCTATACGAAGGATGGGCATAGAGGAGACGGTCCGCAACCGGGCCGCATCGTATGCCGACGCGGCCCGGCGCTCGCTGGCCAAGTACGATGGGGCGCACCGCCAGAGTCTGGAGTCGCTGCTGGAGTTTGTGGTAAAGAGGAGCCTCTAGTTGGAAGACGACACGCCTGAACGCGAGGGCATACTGGATGACATACGCCGCATCGCCTTGGCCAGCGCCGCGGCTCACGGCTCCACCACGGCCCGTATAGTGACAGCCAAGCTCCTGGGGGCCAGGCATGACCTGAGGAGCCGGGCGGCCGAGGTGATACCAATGGTGGAGGCGGTGGTCTCGGAGGTCAACGCCATGAACCCCGGGGACCTGGCCGCGTTCCGCCCCGAGCAGAAGAAGGCGCCCGCCCGCGGCCCCCTGCCGGAGCTGCCCGGCGCCGAGCACGGCGGGGTGGTGACGCGCTTTCCGCCGGAGCCCAACGGCTACCCCCACATAGGCCACGCCAAGGCGGCGGTCATAAACCACGAGTACGCCCGCATGTACGGCGGCAGGCTCATACTCCGCATGGACGACACCAACCCGGCCGCCGAGCGGCTGGAGTTCTACGCGGCGATAAAGGTGGACCTGGAGTGGCTGGGGATACGCTTCGACACGATAAAGAACACCTCCGACGACATGGAGATACTCCACCAGAAGGCCGCCGAGCTCATACACCGGGGCAGGGCGTACGTCTGCACCTGCGACCGCCAGAGATCCTCGGAGAACAGGCGCGCCATGGTGTCCTGCGAGTGCAGCCGGCTGAACCCCGAGCAGAACCACTCCAGATGGATGAGAATGCGCACCAAATACAAGCCCGGCGAGGCCGTACTGCGGTACCGCGGGGACATGAAGTCGCCCAACACCACGATGCGGGACCCGGTGCTCTTCCGCGTCATAGACGAGAGGCACCCGCTTCTGGGGACCGAGTACCGCACCTGGCCCAGCTACGACTTGGCCATCGCCGTGGAGGACAGCATCGACGGCGTGACTCACGCCTTCCGCTCCAAGGAGTATGAGATGCGCAACGAGCTGTACCACTCCATCCAGGAGTCGCTGGGCCTCCGGAAGCCGCGCATCGACGCGTTCTCGCGCCTGTCGCTCCGCGACATGCCCGTCTCCAAGCGGCTCATCCGGCCACTCCTGGAGCGCGGTCACATAGCGGGGTATGACGACCCGCGCCTCCCCACCCTGTCGGGGCTGCGGCGGCGGGGGATAACGCCCGAGGCCATACGCAAGTTCGTCCTTTCGCTGGGATTTACAAAGTCGGACACGGTGGCACCCTTCGAGTCGCTGGAGTCATTCAACCGCACGGTGGTGGACCCGCGCAGCGTGAGGCTGCACATGGTGAACGATCCGGAGCGGTTTTCTATGCGCGGCATGCCCAATGTGGTGCGGCTGCCTGCACTGCCCGGCTCAGATAGTACGCCCCGGACCCTGGACTGCTCCGGGGACATCCTGGTGGAGTCCAGGGACGCTCCGGCCCTGCGGGAGGGGGTGGCGCGGCTGCTGGGGCTGGGATGCGTGCGCATGTCCTCTGATGGTATGCTGGAGGGCGCCGAGGACCAAAAGACGGCACCCGGCGTACACTGGGTCCCGGC
>JAGWAW010000179.1:0-2797 GCA_021296165.1 Nitrosopumilaceae archaeon
AACAACGGCCACGAGAGGCTCAACGGCACGCTGGGCGAGCTGCTGCACGGTTGCCGCGGACTACAAAAGGCCGACTCGACACTTGTTCGCGCCGCCATACTCCACTATAATTTCGTGCGTCCCCACCTGAGGCTGGGGGGAAGGACCCCCGCCGCCGCGGCGGGGATCACTATACGTGGCGACGTGTGGCTCATCCTCATACAGAATGCCGCGCTGGCCTCCGCATGACACCACAGTCTGCCGCATAGAGGTCCAAAAACCAACCCAAACGGGGCATGCGCAGCCCACTTGGGACGGCTGCGTATCGACATCTGGTCACAGAGCCATTTTTTGAGGCGGTTTTTGGAAACGAGCAGTCTGGTCCCAGCACCCGCGTTTGCACGAGAACCGGGTTCACTTTTTTCTCCTGCATCGGGATCAAATTCTCGGGCAGGCACAACGCCATGTACGGCCAAAAGGACCTCATCCGACACCTAGTGGCGATGCGCGGCAAGCACGGGTATGCGGAGGGTTCCTCCTACGCTCTTATTCCTAATCGTGGGGGTAGTTTCAGCCCTTAACCACGTGGCTGGACCGAAAGAGATCTATAATCCCACATCCCCCGGACCCCCATACTGCGGCTACGCCGCAATATGGCAAGAGCCAAGACGCGAAAAGCATCGTCCGGACGCGGTCCGCTTCCGGCGCTGTTTGTACTGTTTGCCGACAGCGCAGTGGCAGCAGAGCTGTTCCAGGTAGTGCGGTGGCGCGGCGGGGTGTTTTGCCCCGACTGCGGGCTGAATAACGTCGCCAAATACTGCCTCTACCAGAGACACCTACAGCGGTACACTTGCAAGGACTGCAAGATGACCTTCAATGACAAGACCGGCACCATCCTACATTACAGGCATATTAGCATCGGCAACTGGATGGCGGCGCTGTGGCTATTCCTGTGTGGCCCGCTCAACGGCACCTCGATTAGATTTGTCTCCCAGGCGACGGGGCGCGCCTACAAGACCACCTACTATATGATACGTAACATAATGAAAAAAATACGCGACCTGCCGGAAAAGCCGCTGAAAGGCACAAACGAGACCGACGAGGCATACGTCAAGGCCGGCTCCAAGGGGGTAGCGCTGGACGCCAACGGGGAGGGCCGGACCGTTCCCAGCCGACGCGGCCTGCCTCACGGACCCGGCCGCAGCACGTTCGAAAAGAACAGGCCAATGGTGACCATATACTTTCAGCGGGCCGCGGAGGACGAACCGGACCATACCATAATGGACGTGCCGCGCGATGGCAAAACCCTGGCCGACATGGTACAGGAGCGCATCAAGCCCGAGACACGATCCGTAATTAGAGACCAAGCGGCACCCTGCAGGGCAGTCCCCCTCTGGCCCCTCAGAGGAGCTCGTCCCTCTTTAGCAGGACGGCTTGGTTGACCAGCCCGCAGACGATATCATTTATGACATCGTACTTTTTCAACCGGTTTCTGTACCTCTCCTTCATGATCCGGAAGATCTTGACCCTCCGGGTGGCGTTTTCGACGCGTATGCGGACCCTAGAATGGGCCCGGTTGTAGGCCCTCTCGGCCGGGGTCTTGTCCTTTCCCGGCCTGCGCCTGATCGGGGTCACATAGTCCAGCCCCGGAACCGCATTTCCCATGGCAATGTATGCCGTATCGGTATGGTGGCGCAAGTGGTCGCGCGCAATCCTCCCCACACCCCCTGAATTCTTGTACGGCAGGCCGCCGGGAAATGTCGGCTGCTTCATCTTGTACACCATATAGTCGTGCCGCCGGCCCGGCGAGTGAGACGTCTTGTGCACGATCAAACCGTCGAAACTGGTCGTGTACTGGACCTTGACGGTGTGCGTCTTGGCCTTGGCGGAGTAGTGTGGCTTTTCCATGTCGGACCGCTTCGGCTGCAGTATGGGCTGCTCGGAGGCATTGGTCAGGGCGATCATTCCGGGGAACATCACCTCCAAGTCCTCGACCGTTGCCGTCCGCCTGGCCTTCTGGTACATCTTCTGCGGCAGTGGTATCGACTGGCGGATGACTGGGACCAACAGGCGATGTTGCGCGATATCAACCCTTGGCCGAGCCCGAACAAGTGGGTCATGCCGTCCTGGGTCAGGTATGTCCTGCAGTACATGAGGGCCATCAGCACCATTCCCCCACAGGTGCAGCGAGAACGGACGCCCCGCGCCGACCCCCCGCTTGCGGCTTGGGCGGTCGAGTCTCGCTCTCTCGATCTCCGGGTAGACCTTTTTGATGTCGCGTAGTAGAGGCAAGTAGGATCCGGCAATTCATACGATCTCATATGCCGGTTTCTGCCACCATCCAATACGGGACCAACCGGCAGATTTAGATCCGGGCACTTCCCCCGCACCCCTATACTGCGGCGTAGCCGCAATATGGTAGCAGCCAAACCAAAAAAGCCCAGAGACGGCAGCCGGACAAAGCGCGGCAAGAGCATCCCGATGGGTGACACCTTTCTCCCGGGCGTAGACACCGACGTTCTGTGGGAGATGTACGCAAAATTGTCCGGCCGCAAGGACATGCGCAAGGAGGCGCTCCTCATCGCGGCGGCCATAAAGCGGAGAGAGGGGCTCAGTGTCAGCGAGATAGCAAGGCAGCTGCTACAGCCCCGCTCTACGGTGTCTGACTGGCTGGCACGGCTGCGCGATCGCGGGCTTGAGGGCATCTCAGACAGGACCACCCCAACCACAGGCCGATACTGGGCGACATCCACTGGATTGTCATCGGCGTGTGGCTGTCCCATGCACCGCAGGCGTACGGCTTTGAGTCGGGCCTGTG
>JAGWAW010000179.1:2944-3849 GCA_021296165.1 Nitrosopumilaceae archaeon
ACACCCAGAAGAGGATGGACGCCCTGGCCAAGGCGGGGTACGTCAACTTTTACGAGGACGAGATGACCATGCTGTTGTCCGCCCAGGCGGGCCGGGGATGGCTGCGGACGCGGCGGGCGCGAGACGCTAAAGACCATCTTCTCCAGAAGGTCGATGAAGGTCTTCGGCGCCTTGGGCAGGGGCGTGCTGCACGTGATGTCTGCCGGCTCGACCAAATCCGCGGTGTTCAAGGTCTTTCCGGAGGCGCTCCGCCAAAAGTACGGCAGGGTGGCATTCGTGACCGACAACGCCAGGTCCCACAAGTCGCAACTCATCCAGCGGCGATGTGGTCTTGATATACCTGCCCCCATACACCCCGCAGCTGAACCCCATCGAGATACAGTGGCGGATGATCAAGGCCCGGCTGGCCGGGAGGTACTATTCCACCAAGGATGAGATGGAGCGTTCCATCATACGGCTGGTCGAGTCCGGCGAGGTGCAGCCTGTCCGGATATCCGGCCTGCCGATGGCCTGATACGAGAGCGGGCGCCACACCACCATACCGCGGGACGGCCCGGCACGCTGCCGTGCAGCCTCATATACACAAACGACTCCGGCCGGACACGTTGCAGCCCGCCGCACCTTGGAGGTCGCACGTCCGAGTGCAGGCCAGATGGCACCTTGCCGTAAGCCCTCCCCCGCCACGTTTTGATGAATATGAGATCATTATTACAATAATTTTAGATCATGAATTGCCGGGTCCTACTTGCCTCTACTACGCGTATCAAAAACTCGAACTGCGGGAGCGACACGCCGGTGGTCATCCTGAACGCGCGGGCATTCTTTGAGAACGTGTTTAGGTGCCTCTGAGCGTGGGATCGACGCTTAGAAGATATCATAATCACCAAGGTTTTCAAAACTGGCAA
>JAGWAW010000180.1:0-989 GCA_021296165.1 Nitrosopumilaceae archaeon
GTCTTTCGTATGCGTTTCTTGATTGCAGTGTTCATCTTGGGTAGTATGCGCGTCCGCGATCAAAGTACTTTTCGGTCCACGATCCGGCCCGCCCTGCTCCCGCCGCATGACTGGGCGTACCCGGCACCAGGCGGCGCGAGGGGCCGGGGTTGGAGGCCTGGCCCCCATGATACATTAAGATCATTACGAATTTACTCATTCCGGTATAGGTATGCCGCATAACATCAGGCGAAGTGCCTCTCCAGGCGCTCCTTGCGCTCTGCCATGCCGAACACGGACTCGGTGCGGGCGGCGGCCGCATCGTACGGCGCGCCGAGGAGCATGGCCTGCATCAGCATGTGGTTTTCAGGGATTACTATTCCGGTCTGGTCGTCGGAGTACATGATCTGCAGCGTGTCGCCCCGCGACGCGGTCATGGCGGCGTGTATGTGTATCATGTTGGTGTCGGTGAAGTGGAATCCCATCGAGTCGGCAAACTCCCGGACCTCGCGGGTGCCTCCGGCGGTGTGCAGGACGGCCACACCCCGCTCATTTTTGAATATGCGGTGCGCGTCGGGCGGGTCCGGGGCCATGCCGTCAAAGCGCACATCCATTATGTGCAGGTGCATCTGCCGGGTGGGAACCTTGACGGCGCGGACGTACAATGGTATGGCGTCCCCCAGATAGCTGCGGGCGTCTGCGCCGTGGTGCGCGTTGGGCGACATCTCGATGGAGTCGGGGAATGTCTTGTCGGTCTGCTCGATGTCCGCCCACCGGCGCACTAGGGTCACGTCGATGCGGCGTATGCGGTCGGCGTAGGCCTCCCGCAGCGGCCCTATCACCCGGCCCATCCCGGTGACGTTGCAGCTGCCCTGTATGGCGTCGCGGCGGCCCACCGCCTCGCCGTAGTTTATGCGGGAGTTGAAGATAAAGTCCGAGACGGCCCCGGGGCCGGAGCTGGACTCCCCGCCCTGGTATATGACCGGCAGGCCGTACCTGTCGTATAGTGA
>JAGWAW010000180.1:1057-3543 GCA_021296165.1 Nitrosopumilaceae archaeon
CCGAGGAGCCGAACCTGTCCAGGCGGTCTGCGGGCGCGTACACCCTCAGCCCCCGGTCCAGAGCTTTTTGCACGTCCGCATCGGGGGAGTACTTGCCGACGCCGGTCACCTCTATGTCGGTGTCGTCCTGCAGGAATGAGGCTATGCGGCTTCCTATGGAGCCGTACCCGTTGACGAACACCCGCTTCATGCGGCGCGGATGCATCTGTGGTATTATTTAGTGATGCGAAAGCCGTATGCTGTAAAATCCGCATGGTGTGGACCGGACTGCCAAAAAAGCGACCTGATGCCAGCAGTTCAAAAAGTGAGCCTCCGGCCATCCGGATGCCGCAGGATGGCGTATGATTTCTGACTATGATCTAAATTTTATTCGCGCCGGGGCATTAGTTGCAAGTGCGCGCGGCCGAGGCATGCCTCCAAGCAAACCCGAGCCGGAGCGCACACCGTCCGGGGCAAGGCGCCGAGGCCGCCGTCACGCTGGTGATAGTCCACAAAAAGGGCGCCGAGACCACCGACCCGCCCAAGGACAGGTATCTGGCGTTCGCGACGAACTTCGTGCGGAAGGCCCGCACTACGCTGGTGGGCATCCCCAAGGAGTGCGGGGGATTCTGGGGGATCGAGACCGGGTACGGGGTCGCAAAGCAGGTGGGGCCGTTCACCTCCAATAGGAATCTGCCCGTCTGGCTGATCCTGTACCACACCACGATGATCCTGTACCGCCTGTGGATGGTATCAGGATGGATCGCCGGCGGCACGGGTGGTACGGGAGGCGCATATGTGCGTTCGCCCGTGACCGTGTACCGGATGATGGCCGCCATGTACGCCGCGTATGAGCGGATGATCATAGGGGACATCTCGGAAGCGTTCTTTGCAGAAGCGGGAGGTGAATCTCTTCCAAATTTGGTTGGCGCGCGAATTGGGGCGCCCGGCTGCGCGCATTCTTCGGGCGCGGCCGTCCCGCACCTCTGCATTACGGCCGAGCCAGAGAAATGAGCGCGGCAGAGGCCGGCCCAGCCAGACATCAAGAACGGAATTGTACTGCAGCCAGACCGGTCTTATGTTGCGGCAAAAATGTCGCATGGCATGTCCGGGTGGGGCCACTTTTTTAACCACTGAAACGCGTACACGGGGCGGACCCCCAAACTTATGTGGAGGCGTGTATGCCACTGGATAATGAAAGTGGGGACTTTGGTTACCGTGTTGATGGTGATTGCGGTTATGGCGGTGGCCATGCCGGTCGCCCATGCCCAGCAGGAGACGACTTGCCCGGACGGGGAGAGTCCATACACGTTCGTAGGGATGTTCGAGGTGTGCCTGTCCCAGAATGGGTACGATATCCTGGCCGCAATGGACTGGGACCTGGTACCAGTTGAGCCCGTGCAGGCGCATGGTATAGACTGGAGCGCAGAAGAGTTGGCGTGGTTTGAAACCAATCCGGCGGTACGGGTTGGTTACGACAGGAACTGGCCGCCCTACGAGTACGTCTCCGAACAAGGAGTCCCGGTGGGGCTCACCTTTACGTTACTGGATGAGTTTACCAGATTGAGCGGGCTGGAGTTCGAGTTGGTTGGATATGACCTGTTCGCCGACCTCTTGGATGATACGCGCGCCGGTAAGGTTAACATGGTGTTTCATCTTGTCCCCACCGTCGAGCGTGCCGAGTACATGGGGTTTGTTGAGATGAGCAGTGGCAGCCCGCCCAACCTGGTATCAACAACCGACTGCTATATGACCGTGGAAGACCCCGACCTCAAACTGATAACCACGACTGGCTTCTATATAGAAGCGTGGTTGGACACGAACCACCCAGACATCGACTATATGTCGGTACCCACGTTGGACGAGGCGCTGATGCTGCTTGCTGACGGTGGCGGTACTGCCATCGTCCAGCCATGGCAGACATCTAGTGCCCGCGCCAAAGAGTTAGGTATCGCCGTTTACAATGTCGGCACCATCGGGGAGGGATTCACATCGCACGTCGGATACAGCAAGAACAACACCACGCTCGGGTCGGTCCTCCAGAAGATTATTGACGCCATGCCTGATGACACGGTTGATGATTGGTACGTAGACGCCGGTATACGGCCGGCGCCGCCCGCACCAGTACTGCCCCTGACTGCCGAAGAGTGCGCCTGGCTTGATGACAACCCTACCATCTCCGTGGCATACGATCCGGAATGGTTCCCCATCGAGTATGCTGATGAACAGGGCAACCTCGCGGGCGTGACGGCGCTGTATCTGGAACGGTTTGAATCCCTGACGGGTGTGGACTTTCAACCGGTACACGCCTCCGACTGGTCCGAATCACTGCAACTACTCCAGAACGGCACTGCCGACGTCTCCTTTATGGTGGGGGTGACCCCGCAGCGCCAGGAGTATCTGGGGTTCACCAAGCCACACTTCATGTTGCAGCCTGCCTTGGTGACTGTCACCAACCAACCCGTCACGATAGATGATCCAGGTCTGCGCATGCTGACGCCGACGGG
>JAGWAW010000180.1:3765-7877 GCA_021296165.1 Nitrosopumilaceae archaeon
CCTGCAGAAGACACTCGATCTTATCCCAGAGGATCAAATCGACGAGTGGTGGACCGCTCCTCTACCCTGATTTTTTTCTGCCATACCACCATCAAAGTCTACCGATATCGGCGGTTCTGTTGGATAGTGCTGTACCTGCACGGGAAAGACTGCACCATGGTGTGGCGCTTCTCGACACTTATGCACGAACGTGGGACACGGCTATTCCGGGCCGGCCGCTACGCCGATCCCTTTATCTCGCTCCAGGATGGTTTTTCGTTTTTCACCCACAGGAACTTTTTCTGCAGGGCCGCCGTGTACAGCTTCTCCCACGGCGCGCCCATCTCGTCCGTCCATGCCTTGAACACGCGGGGGTCGATATAGTTGCGCAGCGAGGTGCCCAGGTTGTAGTCACGGGTCTTTTCGGACAGCTTTATCTGCAGCGACAGCCTCTCGACCAGTTCTGCGTGCCTTTCCTTTTTTTGTTTTATGGACTTTCTGGTGCGCCTGATGCGCGCAAGGCGGGTCTTCTTTTGCTTTTCGGTCCGGGGTTTGGACGACTTGGCTTTTTCGAGGGTTTCGGCGGCCTTGGCCCACGGGACCTGCGACTTTACCTTCTTTAGGTTGTCCCTCTTCTTTTGTATGGCCTGGCGGAACGTCTTGGGTATGGTTCTTTTGTGGTTGCAGCGTATGGCCGCCTGCAGGTTGGCCATCTTGGCATGGTGGAGTTTCTTGCTGGGGGACGCATCCTTGAGATCGTCGTTCTTTGCCAGGTACTCGGTGACCACCTTGGTTGCCAGGTATGTCCTGAACACCTTGGCAGTCACGCCCTTCACTATGCCGGAGAGGTACTTGTTTACCGTCTGGGATTTTATGCCGTCGAATATTTCGTCGGCGTCCCCCTTGTCGCGCATCAGCCTGACCAGATTATTCCGGAACTGCATCTCCCGCTCACCTATGAGGATGGTCTCCTGCCACCTCACGCTGTCCTTTCCCAGAAAGTCCAGCTCGATGCGGTCCTCGGCCACACTGGCGTGCTCCTTGCGCAGGGTGGTGGCCCCGACCGTGTCGGCCTCCTCGGGGTCCTTTTCGTCGCCCACCCTCATGGCGGTGCGGTATATCATATAGCAGGCGGTGGCGATCTTGAAGGAGCGGTCCTCGGCCATGTCCCGGTGCAGGGCATCCTCCACGTCGCATATGCTCTCGGCTAGAATGGCGGCCTTTTCGTACTTTGCCTTGTCCATCTCCTGCTTGAGGTCTGCGGTGTCGGCGAGCCACACGTACTTGACCTTGCCGGTGAGCCTGTCTGTCCACTTTGCCACCCACACCGAGTCGTTCTCGTGCTCCACGCCGGCCCACTTGCCGGGGGGCGTCCTGGCCTTTTCGTCCATGTTTAGTATCACGTCGCCGATCCCTATGCGGGGCTTCCACCTGCCCCGGAGCGGGTGCTTGCCCCTCCCGATGAATATGCCGGGGGGCTCGATCATGTAGTTTCCCAACTCCACCCTCTTGCCGTCGACCGTGGCGCTGCCGTACTTTTCTTTTAATTCCTCCCTGACGGCCTTGCGCCTGGCGGCCAGCTCCTTCCTTTCCTCTTTGGTCATGAGAAGCTTGGCCTCCTTCTCCCTGTCCACCAGCGCATACGCGTCTGCAAAGTCGAGATCCTTGTAGGAGAATCTGACCTTTGGCTTGAAGGTGGCTGCAAAGTCGGCTACAAAGTTCCTGCGGAATGCCAGGTCCTGCACATATGGGGTGTCCTTCTTTTTTGCCCACTGGTATACCATCTCCTCCTGTAGATTGGTGAGCTTCACCACCCTGCCCTTTATTCTGAATTTTATTCCCTGGGGGGTATATTCTGGGGGAAAGAGCACGCCATTGTGCCGCAGCGTCTTCCATTTCATGCGCGCGTGCACCGTTACCGGGAAAGGACCTCTCGCTTCATGTATCTTTCGAACTCAATGTCGGTTCTGCTGCTCTTTGCCTCCATGAACATGGCCGCGTCGGCCCCCGCATGGTACCTGGGCAGCATCTCGGTGTCGTGGAGCGCCTTTACAACGACGCTGGCCACCGCGCCGGGGTCGGTCCCCATGCTTACCATCATCTGCAGCCCCGACATTATGTGGTTCATCATCTTCTGATATTCGGGCTCCTTGGGCTCTGTAACCTTCATGGAGGAGAAGAAGGGCGTCTTTACCACGCCCGGCTCTATTATGGTGGCCTGTATACCGAACGGCTCCAGCTCGTACCTGAGGCACTCGGTAAGCCCCTCCAAGGCGAACTTTGAGCTGATGTATGCCGGCGAGCCGGGCAGGCCCATCCTGCCGGCCTCCTGCCGGATTTCTTGGCTCGCATGGACGGCAGCACCTTCTGCGTCAGCGACACTATTCCAAAGAGGTTCACCTCGAACTGGGCCCTAAAGTCGGCCACGGGCGTCTCCTCGGTCGTACCAAAGTGCCCGTACCCGGCATTGTTCACCAGCACGTCCACCCCGCCGCTCATCTCCAGCACGCGGCCGGCCGCCCCGGCTATGGAGTCTTCCTGGCGCAGGTCCAGGGGTACCACAGTCACTTCCGCCCCCGCCTTGGCGGCGGCCTCGCGCAGCGGGCCGTCCTTGGACTCGTCCCTCATGCTGCCGTACACCCTATAGCCGTCCTGCGCCAGAGCCAGGCAGGTCCGCAGACCTATCCCCGACGAGCATCCGGTGACAAAGGCGGTCTTCACGGGCCGGATGGGTCAGGCAGCCATATTTATTCCCAAAGGAATGCGGCGTCTAATCTACGTGACCTGGCCTAGGCTGTCCAAAAAGTGACCTAGAATGGAAATGAGAGCCTTCCGAGATCAGGCGGGCGGAGTGGAAACGGCGGTTGTTCGAGCGGAGTGGAAACAGAGGTTGAGAACCACGTTCCTGCCTCTGCATCGTACGGGGTGCTGGATGCCAACGGGGTGTGGGTTGGCGTGGGACAGAAGCGACAGGATTTGGGTGGATACAGCGGGCGCGTGCCGACTCTGGGCTCTGGAGCGATGGTCGACCACTCTGGGTTACGCACTCAAGCGACACAATGTTGAAATTACAGGAGCATGTATGTGTTGTATGGACCCAAACCTGGGAGGATTCATCAGGTTCTTGGAGGATCAGGACTTGGTAGAGTTCGACATAGTCGGCAAGGGAGACAAGCGGTTCACAAACAGATTGAAACTACAAAAATACGCGTTTCTGGCAAAGCACCTCGGAATGCCATTCCGCTACCGGCATACCATATACCTGTACGGCCCGTACTCAAGCGAACTTGCCGCCGACTACTACGCGCTGGCGCGCGGCAGCGGACAGGACAACAAACGTTCAGCCTCCGTCCCCAGCGGGTTCAGGAGGGGTGACTTTCTGAAGGCTACCCGCAACGATCCAAAATGGTTGGAGATCGCAGCTACGATAATCGACAGAAACGAGCACACGGGTGGGCGCGCCTCCCTGATGGAGAAGGTCTGCCGCATCAAATCCGGGTTCGATAGGGAGTTCATCGCCGGCGTCTTGGGCGACCTAGAAGAGCACGGCTTGGTCTCGGTTCGCGCCTGACCGACGAGGCGCCCTCCCGGTGGCCGGTTCTAGAACCCGTCGGATATTTTGAGGGCCGTGCGGCGCTTCCCTTCGTCGCGCAAGTCTTTCTCCAGATCTGTAACGGCCGAATTTTCGAGTATGTCGCTGTCTATGGTGAAGAAGAACTTGGAGTCCGGATCTGACAAGACATGGGATAGTATCATTACGTCAGTGGCATCCAGCGATTCGTCCTTGCCGCTTAGGGTGACCATTATGCTGAACGCGCCCTTTTCAACAGGCTTCATGTTTTCCCACCGAATTCCGTTGGAGTCCATCATGTCTACCAGCCTTACTGTCTTGTCCCGCCTGTCTTGGTCGGATTCACAGTCACGGAAAATGACCCCGCAAACTTCTCCCAGAACAATATGCGGCACGAAAACGTCAAAGGCGTTAGATCGAAGCCTATACAGCATGTTCTCCACGTCACTCGCCCCATCTTCTTCCTTGATTAGGGCAAGCAGGTATACCGGAATGAGTAAATTCGTAATGATCTTAATGCTTCATGGGGGCCAGGCCCCCAACCCCGGCCCCTCGCGCCGCC
>JAGWAW010000181.1 GCA_021296165.1 Nitrosopumilaceae archaeon
CGGGCCGGGGGCCGTGGCATACCCTCGGAGCGGCCGGAGGTCCCTCTACATACGGCATGGCGCCTGACGCAGGCAGCCAGATTTTCGGGCGCCCGCGGATGGGCGGGTCCCGAATGCAGACTCGGGGCAACGACAGACCGAACAAATTCGACGCGTGATTGAAGCGGTTTTGGTCATAAGATCACGCGCATGATACGAAGATATGCGCGGAGAATGGCAGAACCACGTATCCCCAAATTCACACCGATACGAGCGCAAACCAACTCCTAGCAGCTACCACCCGAGCGCAAAAACCATGCGGGTCTGAAGATATACATCATCTCCAAAAACAAATATTGCAGCAAGACCGTCCGGAAGTATGAACTGTGTGGTTGATCTTTCAGAGCCACACAGTACGGATAGGCGGTACAGCACCATCAAGTACGCCGCTCCAAACGGCAGCCATATGGCCATCTCGACGGGGGCATCCAACATTGCTGGTCAAAACATGGTGGTTTATGCAGAGGAGGATATCGAGTATGACGGGGACCTGGTGACGCAGATAGTGCCGGTCTGCCATCCAGGTATGCAGTGCACTGATATGGGCCAGAACCATACGCTCGAAGACTGCATGGATGGCCGCACCGCCAGATGTCGCTTTGATACCCTACGCCGTAAGAGGAGCGAATACCTTCTGGCTAACGGGGCGTTCGTCGCTGTGGAGGCGACTCGTGGGGGCGTACCGACCCGACATGCATGGCGAAAACAGGGGCTGATCTATATCGCGGATTGGGACCGTAATCTGAAATTCGAGTATGCTGATGGGAAAAAGCCACCATGGGTCTTCGCGCCGCTATGGCTGGGTGTGAGTTTGGATCATTACACAGATCACACATGGCACGACCCGCAATGAAAACGACAGCGAAAGTAAGCACGGCCTTGATTGTGACTCTGGCCTCAGTGACGGTCATAGCATCCATCGCGTTGGACGTAAGCGAGGACCCCAGCATCGAAGGGATACGGGCCGGCGTGATACACGATCGCGAGATACCTGACAGCTACATCATAAACAGAACCGGGGAGACGTGGGTCAGCCATTACGGGTCGCAGGAGCTGGCGAACGAGAGGATAGAGTTGACCCGAAACACCCTCTCATCTGGGGCAGAGAGTCGGGTTGGCCAACTGTCCGACAGGATGTCCATGCGGGAGATAAACTTCGTGACGCTCACGGAGAATCCGGAGATTGGCCTGGACGAGGTGGCCGCACTACAGATACAGTATAACAGACTGGTCGGCATTCATATGGCGCCGGATGATGAACCGCTCCGCAGGTACGAGGCATACATCCTGAAGACGTATGATGTCCCCCAGACCCCCAAAGAGGTCAACGACCGGCTGGTTGAGTTGACCGGCGACATGGCCGTGTTCACGCAGGATATCGCCAACACGCGGTACCTTTGGGCCGCACGCGGGATAGTTCCGCCGGAACTGGACATGCAGGATGCTCCCTATTGGCTTGCGGTAGGCGATCTGTTCGACTGCGAGTACAACGGGGAGGACGACTGTGATGAGGAGCGCGGCTACCTTGAGAATGAGGGTTGGCGTGAGTGACAATCCCGTAATTGAGAAGATTACATACCCAAACGCAACACGCAGTATGGGTCAGCATGGAAGCGGTAAAACGGGTGACATACTACGTGGGGATAGGCATATCGGTGACGCTGTTCGGGTTGTGGCTGGCGATGGTGGTCCCGGGCATGGTGGGGAATTTGCATCTGGATAACGCCACCGAGGAGGAATATTTGGCGTTATTCCGGGGCCATGCGGCATACGTGGCAATGTACGAGCGGTTCCCCAACGCGGTAGAGGAGTTCATCTATCATGACAATGGTAGGGAAGGCGAGATGAGGGTTGGTGTAAGGAACCATGACAGTGGCACGGAGTTGGTACTGTCCCTGTCCAGCTATGGTGCCGAATCGGTCCACGCTGGCGTGGGTTGCGAGTCTAAAAACCGCCAAGTGGAGTGGGTAACCGGATTGTTCGCGGCCGACTTCATCAAGCGGACGGACTGTCTCCAGCGCCAAGCGGTCGACTAGGGCGTGGATCCGGACGAACTACACCTGCGCTGGGTTGGAAGGATATGGTTTCTGGCCTACGAGGACGAGAACTTTCTCCGGCTGGCCAAACCGGAAGGATGCGACTTTGATTATGACGAGGACGGCACCCCCGGTGTTGTTGCCATATTGTGGCCGGCCAACGAGCTCCGGAGAGATGATTAGTAATTGGTGTTTTGAGCGTGAAATCTTGGGGATTTTGAGCGTAGAATCCTTATTGCTAATCACATCTCCGGATGGTCAGGAACGCAGCTGCCGTCTATGATTCGGCCTTCCTACTTTTCGTGCGGACCAACGCCAGCAGAAGGGCCTGCGCACAACCGCTTGCCGTATTCTCAGATCGGCATTCCCTTGTGCTGGTAGTCGACAACTATGGCCGCGGCGGCGGCAAGAACCCCCACAAAATTGCGCACGGTCATTGCCAGGTTGGGTTCGGTGGAGATGATCGGCGCGCCAAACACGACATGAAAGTTATCAAACAGCCAAAACGACAGAGTCACCCAAGACAGGACTCCTGCAGTTACGTATCCCAGCCTCGTCTTGTTGTGAACCATGATGGCCGCAAACGCAATGGCGACGTACCATGCGGCAGAGACAGACAACCAAAGCGGCTCGTACACAACGGGC
>JAGWAW010000021.1 GCA_021296165.1 Nitrosopumilaceae archaeon
CCCTGCGCTTTTTGGCGGTTTCCGCAGCATCCGGACTTCCATAACTGCCGCAAGTGTCTGCGGCTTGTGTACTGGGAAGGATTATGAGGCATGCTTGGAACCAAATGTTCTCTGATTAAAAGTATTGATTTCAATTACGCATAAGGTCTACCCCCACATCTCCGAGCTGACACCACACGACCAGCTTCGCCCACTAAGCCGTCCAAGCATGCGTCGACGTTATATGGGCATCACTCATACATCACTCCGTGAAGATTTACACTAGATCTGGCGACGTGGGAACCACGGGGCTACGGACTGGGAAGCGGGTGTCGAAGGCGGATCCAAGGATCCGCGCCAACGGCGCCGTCGACGAGGCCAACGCCGTACTCGGAGCCGCCCTGGCCGCCGGGCCAGAGGGGCGGATCCGTTCCATCATGGTCTTGCTCCAAGACGACCTCTTCGTACTGGGCTCGGACATCTCCAACGCCAACATGGACGACGATTCGGTCAGGGTCACGCCTACCATGACCGCAAGGCTGGAGTCGCATATAGACGATATCGAGTCGAGTCTGCCGCCGCTCACCAACTTTATCCTGCCCGGTGGCCATGCCAGCGGGGCTCTACTGCATGTGGCCCGGTCGGTGGTGCGGCGCGCCGAATCGCATCTAGTCGAGATGCCCGAGCCTGTAAACCCCGAGTGCCTGAGGTATGTTAACCGGCTCTCGGATCTGCTGTTCGTCTTGGCCCGGGCAACAAACCAGGATGCCGGTGTACCGGAGACTCCGTGGATGCCTAGACATCAGTAGCGCACTCCCTGCATCCGCGCCCGCCGGCACTGCATCCGCGGTCCATCTTTAGCAACGTTTTATTTGCCCGCTGCCAGAGGCTGCGGCGTGCCAGGGTAGCTCAGCCCGGGAGAGCACTCGGCTGAAGACCGAGCTGTCGCGCGTTCAAATCCCGCCCCTGGCACCATTCATTGCTATTCGCGCCCCCTGTCATACTCGGTGCGCCGGCGCTCGTCGGAGAGCACCTCGTACGCCTCGTTGATGCGAGCCATGTCCGTGTCCGACGCCCCCCCGCTCACGTCCGGATGCATCTCCTTTGCCAGCTCGCGATACCTGGACTTGATGGCATGCGGGGTGGCATCGGGCGGCACCCCCAGTATGCCGTAATAGTCGGGCGCGTCCGGCGCGCCCTTATGCCCACCATACTCTTGGTAGTCGTCCTGCCAGTCGGAGTGGTACTTTTCATAGTCGCGGTTCTTCTTGGAGTCGTAGCTGCTGTCGTCATACTCGGTCCGCTGTCGCCGTATCGAGTGCCGGGCTAGGTACAGGAATAGCGATATTACCGCCACTATGAATATGATGAATATGATCATTGTCTCCTCGGGGGTTATGGCGCCCTCATCCCGCTGCGCCCATGCAGGCGGCGTCCACGTTGCGCCCGCCGCGAGCAGGACGCCAGCAAACAACATCATACTAGTACCGATTAGACGGCATCGCATACGTACGGCGTCCTACGCGCCGAATATACGACTTGCGAGCATGACTGGTGGGTGTACTCTAATGGAGTCGCCGCCCTGATCCTCCGTAGCTAGATTGAGCTGGAATGCCACCCTATCCTCCGTAGCTAGATTGAGCTGGAATGCCACCTATGCACCCACTCCGATATCGCCGGAAAAAGATCTTTCCGCCTCGGTCTTGGATACCCTCGTTATGGGCCTTGGCAGGTCCGTCGATTTTTGCTTCGTCGGATGCGCATCTTCCCGAGCCAATGCCGTTTGCAGAGCGGACGCGCTGCATGGACTACATTTCATGCACGCATGTAACATGCCTAGCCTGCTTGCCGGCCTGTGAGTACTGGGAGTGTCCTGCATGCGGCCGGTTCGGCGAAACTCGGCGGAGCGCGCCACGACTACGCCTAGTTCTGTCCAAGCGGCGTGGCCGCTGCACCCTGCAACCGCTCCAGCGTGGACTGGGATATCTGGTCTAGCACCTTTTGCAGTATAGGCCCCAAGATGGGCAGGTCGCTCCTGTACCCGACGGACAGTTGGTAGGTGTGCCCGGTGGGTCCGGCATTGTATACGGTCATGCCCTCAGTCTCTGCTATGGCCAAGGCCACCGGCCAAGTGGCCGCAAAGGCATCGGCGCCGTCCTGCTGAAGCACCTCGAGGCCGTGGAGCGTGTTGTCCACCGATGTGTACTCTATGTCAGGGTGGTTCTTGTTCAGCCAGTCCTCTATCTCATAATTGCGGATGGTCAGCAGCCGGAGCCCTTCCGTATCCATGTCCATGTTCGTCTCTTCTAGCGTCACCAGGCTGGTCTCCACGATGTAGTGTGGCTTGGTAAAGCCCATGTACTCGGCACGGTCGTCGGTGTGGGCGACCATGAATATGATGTCAGAACCCCTCTCGCGCATCGACTCCAAGGCGTGGGTCCAGTCGGCTATGTCTGCCTGTTGGAAATCAACACCTGTAATCCTCTCAAACTCTGCAATGTACCCTTTCGTGGTGCCGGCCAGGTTCCCGGACTCGTCCACATATTCTATGGGAAACCAGTGGGGGTCGTACGAGACCCGCACCACGGGGTTCTGTAGTAGCCACGCCTCTTCCTAGGCGGTCAGACCCAGCGCATAGACGGTGCCCCTGACAAGGTCAACTCCGCGGGACACCAGAGTCTCGTATGTGTCTGGGAAGAGGCACAAGGGCCGGACTCCCGCTATGTAGAGATTCCGGGGCTCGTTGCACTGCACCCCGGAGGGGGGGATATCGTGCTGTTTCAGCGGCGGAAGGTGCGCACCATTCAAGTCCGGTGGGGATGCATGCGCCCAATGTGTCCAATCCGAGACCACACCAGTAGACGGCGCGTACTGCACACCGGCTGCCGAGACGGCGGTCAGGGCTAGGACGGCGCACAGGGCCACATACGTTGCCACACCTCTGAGACGTGGGCCTCTCCGCTGGGGAGTGGATGGTGCTGTGTGGGGCGCGCATATGCCCGAATGGCATTGGTTTTAACTTTATCAGGAACAATATATGATCGCGCCATAACTCTAACGAAACCCATTTAATACGTCCACCTCTTGTCCCGGTCATGTCCTATATGTACATGCCCGGAGCCACGGCGGTGGGTATTGCATGCAAGGACGGGGTGGTCTGTGCCAGCGAAAAACGCATCGCCTTTGGCCACATGCTAGTAAGCAAGTCGACCCGCAAGACTTTCCAGATAACGCCCCACGTGGGTGCCGCATGCGCCGGACTGGTGGCCGACATGCAACTGCTCTCGCTGCAGATTACGGCGCTGGCCAAGATCCGCCGCATGGAGACCCGCCGTGACGTGCCACCCAATACCATAGCCAAGATGATGTCCAACATGATGTACGAGCGGAGGTTCTTTCCGCTGCTGACACAGGTTATCGTAGGGGGCATGGTGGACAAGCCGGCCATATACACGCTGGATCCGCTGGGCTCGGTGCTGCCCGACCGCTATGCGGCGGTAGGGACGGGCGCAGAGATGGCTCTGGGCGTGCTGGACCCAAAATATACAGATGGCATGGACACCGAGGCAGGCGCAGACTTAGCCAAAAAGGCCATCCGGGCCGCCGCCCAGCGGGACGCGGCCAGCGGGGACGGGCTGGACGTTCTGATCATAGACGAGAACGGCTCCCGGCAGTATTCTGAGACTGCATAACCTTATTCTCCACCGTACAATTCCGAGCGTCAGACCAGTAGCCTGCCCGCCTCCCAATACCTGTCAGATACATAGTGGTGGTTCTTGACCACGTTGCCCCGCTCCATGGACTCCAGATCCGCGCCGTCGGCCAGAGCCGTTCCCACCGCCAAATGCTTGCCCCCCGGCTCCGCCACGCGCACCACGTCCCCCTTGGCGAATCCGTCATGCGAGACTATGCCGGGCCGCATTATGTCGGCGCCGTTGCAGACGAACCGGATGGCCCCCTTGTCCACCCTCACGGCCGGAAACCTCTCCAGCAGCGCATCACACGAGAGAAATGGTAGGTACGTACCGTCCAAGTCCAGGATGGCCGTACCGTCTCCGGTCATCAGCCGGGCGCCCCCGGTCAGGTCGTGCACCATCAGATTGCGCAGCCGGGGCAGCTTAAACCCCCATCTCTCCGATATGAGCGCCAACGCCTGGGATGTCTGGCTCTTGGATATGTGGTGGGATCTCACCCCGCCACCGCCCTGCGTATGTCCAACAGATCCCGCAGTATGGAGCTGGCCGTCTCGATGCCCCCGGCTCCACGGCCTATGATGGTCTGCGTTCCGGAGTGCTCGGACGTGAACGAGATCGCGTTTAGTGTGCCGTTCACGCACAGCGGGTCAGACCTGGATACCGGGACGGGGGCCACCTCCAAGCTGCCGTCGCAGGAGGCCACCAGCTTTATGGCGGAGCCGTCCTCGGCGGCCCGGCGCACGTCTTGGAGCGTCACATCCCGGATGCCGGTCCGCCGGACGTCGGGCATCGTGACCTTCATGCCCATCACCCAGTTGGCCAGTATGGTAAGCTTGGCCGCCGCGTCCAGGCCGTCCAGGTCCAGCGACTCGTCGGCCTCCACGTACCCCCGGGAGCGGGCATCGGCCAGCGCGTCGCCAAACGCCATCCCGTCCTCCATGTTGGACAGGATGTAGTTGGTGGTCCCGTTCAGTATGCCTCGGAACGAGGTGATGTGCTCGCCGCGAAGGCTGTTCTTGGCGTAGTTCAGTATTGGGGTGCCACCGCCGACTGTTCCGCTGAACCGCAGCAGCACGCCGTTGTACGTCGCCATCTCTATCAGGCTGGGCAGTGCCAGGGCCAGCGGGCCCTTGTTCACGGAGACCACGTGCATGCCCCTCTTGAGGGCGGTCATGATGTTGGTCATGCCCGGCTCGCCGTCCACATAGTTGCTGGGCGTGGCCTCCACCAGCACGTCGGCCTCCAAATCCCGGATCATCTCCTTCGGGTCGGCCGGCCGGCCGCACCCAGACACCGTTCCCCTCTCCCGCTTGGTCCGGACCAGCTCGGCCAGGTCCAGCCCCGCCTCTAGGCACGCCCCGCCGCCACTGTCGCCGGCCCCGACCAGACGGATCTTCGTGCCGTAGCTGGTGTATATGTCGTCCCGGGACGCCAGCAGCCCGGCCAAACTCTGGCCCACGGCCCCAAACCCGTTCAGTATGACCCTCACTGTCCACGCACCACGGGATGGGCGGCCGCCCCGAGTTTATTAACCCTGACGCGGGATCCTAGGCGCCATTCCACAACTCTTATTTAGCGCCAGATCGACGTCCGCTGCGGATTGAGTCATAACATAGAACACGGGGACGCCCCCGAGGATGACGAGGGGATCATAGTGGTGGAAGAGGACATCCAGATAGACCGCGAAAAGATAAACGAGATGCGGCGGGCATACCTGGAGGAGGCCCGCTCCCAGGAAGCGGTCGACTGACGGATCACATAAATGCAAAATGCGCCATACCATACTCGTGAACCAGTATATGGTGGTGGTCGGCGTCGCGGTGGGCGCCATAGCCGTAATGGCGGTGGTGTTTGGCATGGACGTGATGCGTATGTCCGTCTCCGTCCAAGACTATGACATATTCGTCGACCCCATCATAGACAAGCAGAGCCTCTTTGTGACCGGCCGCATCACCGTTCAGAACACGGGTCACCTGCCCCTCACTGGCCTCCGGGTGAACTTTGGGGACGGGGACGTCTTGGATCTGGGAACGCTGGATCCCGGCAAGAAGATCATACTCTCCCCGCCGCCGGACAACTCCATGGCGTTCGTGCAGGTGTCGGGGGACAACGGCATATTCGTCAGCAAGGCCTACCGCGAACTGCCCAAGATGGTGGGGATGATGGGCTCCTGAGGTTCCTGCACGCAGGCAAGGTGAAGGACGTGTACGACGCCGGTGACGGCATGCTCCTCTTTGCGTTCTCCGACCGCGTCTCGGCGTTCGACGTAAAGTTTGCCGACACCATCCCCCGCAAGGGCGAGATGCTGTGCGCCTTCGCCAAGTTCTGGTTCGAGCACATCTCCGGCCCCAACCACTACATCAGGCGGGTATCCTCCGATACCATGCTGGTACGGAACTTGGACATGATACCCATGGAGTGCGTGGTGCGGGGCTACCTGTACGGCAGCCTGATGGAGAGGTTCCGCAGGGGCGAGGCGGCCCTGCCGCCGGGCTCCGACAGCGTGCTGGCATCCCCGCTGGCAGAGCCGGTCTTTGATCCCACCACAAAGTCCGAACACGACGTTCCGGTGGACCGGCGGGGGGCGATAGACCGCGGTCTGGTGAGCGGCGATATGTTTGACGATCTGCAGGAGCGCTCCGTAGCCATATACAATACGATGTCAGAGACGGTGGGAAAGGCCGGTTTCATCCTGGCGGACCTGAAGCTGGAGTTTGGGACACTCGACGGCAGCATACGCCTGGCCGACTCGATAGGTCCCGACGAGTACAGGCTTTGGCCCCGGGAGTCCTACGAGCCGGGCCGCACCCAGGATGCCCACGACAAGCAGATACTGCGGGACTGGCTTGTCCGGAACGGGTGGGCCGAGCGCTTCGAGAGGGACCGGGCGGCAGGCCGAACCCCTCGGGCGCCGCCCATCCCCGCCGAGGTATCCCGCATGATGACCGCCCGGTACGTATCCTCGTACGGGACCCTTACCGGCGCCGCCCCTTAGGGTGGGCCCCCTTGAGTGTCCCGGGCCACTTGGCGCCCTCCTTGGCCGCCTGGGCCATGGCGTTCTCGTACATCAGCTCGTACATCCACCGGGTGATCTCGCCCCACACCGCCCTGAGGGTCTCCTCGTCGGTCCATGCCACGCTGGCCCGCACGGCGTTCATGGCCAGTATGTTCTGGGCGTTCTTGGAGGGGTCCTCGGCCCATTTCTTGAGCACGCGGTCGCAGAACGTCAGTATCTCCACCTTGCTCAGGGCCAGCCCGTCCGGATCAGAGGACACGGGAATGCCCCGCCGCCGGATAATATCAACATACGGCCACGCCGCCCGGTACCTACTCAACCCTCCTGCTAATTTTAGGCGCGCTATACAGGTTGATGCCACACATTGCCACATATTGCCAATTTACACCGTTTCGCGCCGTTAGCAAGGCCGATATGCTCGCATCACATCAAAATCAGGCCTAGATCGTGGGGGGGGGGTTGAGTGTGTACCGCCGCCCGGTGAACCACCCTAGTTCAGTTTTATAAGAGCCGGTGGGGGCGGCGCCCCCATGAGTCTCAAGAGGTACGTGGCGTCCCGGGTTGCCACCCTCTTCGGGGTGCTCATGGTGACGCTTCTGCTCACCATAGCTTTGGTGGGCTCCAACATGGACATCATACTCAAGCAGGGGGTGGCCGTGCAGGTCCGCGAGGAGATTGCCCACACGCCCGGACTGGCGGCCAGCTTCGAGTCGGTGGAGGACTTTGAGATGTACGTAAGCGACACCATACAGCGGCGCATTCTGGAGCTGGGCCTTGACGAGCCATGGTACTCCCCGCAGCGGCTGGGCCTCTCCATGTACAAGATACTGGTGCTGGACTTTGGGTATGCCACGTTCCTGACCAGCGACTCGGGGTCGGCGGCGGTGGGCGACATCATAGCCGAGAAGCTGCCCAGGACGATACTCCTCTTCACCACGGCCACCATAATAATATCGTTGATCGGCATATTCTTGGGGGCCCTCTCCGGCAGCAGGGTCGGCTCCGTGGTGGATCGCATAACGTCCAGCTTCGCGGTGGTGAGCTCCAGCTTCCCGGTGTGGTGGGTGGGGATGCTGCTCATCGTGCTGTTCGCGTTCGTGTGGGAGATATTTCCGGCCCGGGCCACCCCTACCATACCGGCAGATGACCCCGGGTACGTGGGGGCTCTGCTCTACCACATGACCCTGCCCCTCATAACCATAGTCCTGATAGGGTTTGGCGCCTGGGCGTACCTGGTGCGGAACTTTATGGTGGGCGTGCTGCAGGACGACTTCATATTCGCCAAGAGGACCATGGGAATACCCCGCCGGCGCGTCATATACAAGCACGCCCTCAAGAACGCGGCGCCCCCCATAGTCACCATACTGGCCCTGAGCCTCTCCGGATCGCTGGGCGGCGCCATCATCACCGAGGCCGTCTTCGACTGGCCGGGCATGGGGCGACTCTACTTTGAGGCCATCACCGTGATGGACCTGCCGGTCATAATCGGCTCCACGTATGTGCTGACGGCGTTCTTTTTGATCAGCATATTCGTGGCCGACATACTGTATGGGTACTTTGATCCCCGGGTGAGGACGGCGCAGTGAGCGGCGTAACGGCCCGGGACGTGTGGCGGGAGTTCCGGACCAGCCGCATGGGGATGGCCGGCATCATAATACTGGCGGGCCTGGTCCTGATGTCCCTGCTGACCATGAGCCTCATACCGCTGGAGACTTTCCGGGAGTGGACCAACCCGGCCAACTGGCTGTCTTACCCCAAGACCGCCCTGCCGGCATGGGTCAACGTATTCCTGGCCGAGGACATGCCCGAGCACCAGATACTATATGCCTCCGGATCCAAGTCGGAGGACTTGGGGGGCGTGTACCTGTACTCGGAGACGTTCGAGCTGGACTACACGTACGGCGACTTTCCGGGCGGCTTCATATATGAGTACGAGGCCGAGTATGCAGGAGCCCCGCTGCTGGAGATGACGGTCCTGCGGCCCGACGGCATGATGCTGGACGTGTTCTCCAAGCCGCTGCCCCCCGCCCGGGAGGCCGCCCTGCACGCGGAGCGGGTCTTCTCCACCGACTCGGCCATACACAAGAACCTAGTGCTGGGGTCTGCCTCCTTCGGATTTGAGACGGACTTTCTGGCGGCCGAGTCCATAATATTCTCCGACGCGGAGAGCGGTGAGCCGCTGCAGGGAGTGTACGTCTTCACCGTAAACCTGTACGGGAACAAGCCGGACGGCAGCATCTCCGGCTCCACCCTGGTGATAGACGGCAAGGTCTTTGGCATCATGGGTACTGACGAGCTGCGGCGGGACCTGGTGGTGGGCCTGCTTTGGGGCACGCCGCTGGCGCTCTTCATAGGGCTGGCCGTCTCCATAGGGTCGGTGGTGGCCGGCCTGGTGTATGGCGTGTATGCCGGATACCGGGGCAAGATGGTCGACGAGTCCATGATGCGCTTCAACGACATAGTATACGCACTGCCGGCCCTCCCGTTCTTGGTGATACTGGCAGTCACCATCAGCAACAGCATATTCCTGATGGTGGGCTTCCTGATGATCTTCGGGTGGGTAGGGATAGCCAAGGTGTCCCGGAGCATGGCCCTCCAGATAAAGACCCGCGGGTACGTGGAGGCGGCCCAGATGATGGGCCAGAAGCACTCGGTCATAATATTCCGGCACATAATACCACAGCTGCTCCCCTACGCGTTTGCCAGCATCGCCATATCCGTGCCGGCTGCCATAACCACCGAGGCGGGCCTCAGCTTTTTGGGGTTGGGGGACCCGCTGTTCCCCACGTGGGGCAGCATACTGTACGACGCCAATACGTACGGGGCGGCGGCCCGGGGCCTGTGGTGGTGGATAGTGCCCCCGGGAATGATGATCGCCCTGACGGGCCTGGCGTTCGTGTTTATAGGGAATGCCTTGGATGCGATAGTGAACCCGCGGCTGCGGCGCTAGCCGGACTGCGGCGCCCGGCTACCGGAAGGACCGGATGGCGTCGATGGCCCCGCCGCTCAGCCGCAGCGTGTATGTGGCATAGTCGGGGTCAGAACCCTTCAGCGCGGCCAGGCTCTCGGCGAACTCCTTCTTGTCGGCCTGTGTCTCCCCGGCCTCGTGGGCGCACAGGTTGAAGGCGTTGAGGGGCAGCCCCCCGTCCCGGAGGTGCCGTATGAATCGGCCGTACTCGGCCGTATCGTTCCATGGCGCGCCCTCTTCTGAACACCGTTCTATCCACACATCTATGGAGTTGTGGAACAGCACCCTGCGGCGAAGATCCTCCAGCGCCAACTCAAAAGTCGGCCCGCTTCATCTTGGAGCCGCACCGGGGGCAGCTGCCTCCCTTGAACTTGTTGCTGCACACCAAGCAGACGTACTTTACGCCGGTCGTGCCCTGCCGGGATCCCAATCCGAAGAATCCTCCGCCTGCGCTCTCAGAGCCCCCGCCCCTCATGCGATTCATGTACCGCCGGCGGATGAGCAGGGGAAATGCTATGAAGAGTGCCAAGGCCACGACTAGGCCGTACGGAAAGGGAAGTACCATCTGTATGCCGATGCTTACGGCCAGCGATCCGAATAGGAAGATGAGGTACCACTTCATGCTAAACAATACGGTTTTGTTTTCTCCTGTAATCCATATAAAGTTTAGCGAGTATTGATCTTTATCTGTCCGGCGCCCTGCCGGACTCCCCGGCGGTGTAAAGAATTTAGCACGGCTCGCGCGGGGGGCTCCCCATGGTTCGACAGAGGATGCATCCGCCCGCATACTTTAGGTGCGTGGTGTCGGAGCGGTTCAGTTACTATAGGGTCGCCGGCCGCCGGCGGCTGGCCGACCTGGCCGGGGCGGTGCGGGACGGGCTGGGCAGCAGGCCCTACTCCATACCCCCCAGGTTCTTCTACGACGACGCCGGCTCGGCCCTCTTTGAGGAGATATGCTCCCTGCCGGAGTACTACCCGACCCGCACCGAGGCGGGCATACTCGGTTCGGTGCGGCGCGAGCTGGCCGGGCTGCTCGGCGGCCGGTTCCGGCTGGTGGAGCTGGGCAGCGGCCACTCCACCAAGACGCGGCGGGTTCTTGACGCCTTGGAGGATGCCGGCCCCGGGACGGAGTACGTTCCCATCGACATATCCGACGTGGTGGAGGCCGGAGCCGGATCCCTGGTCGACGACTATCCCAGGGTGGCTGTGACCGGGGTGGTGGACACGTACGAGGGCGGGCTGGCCCTGGTGCGTGGGATGGACGGGCCGCCAAACTTGGTGGCGTTTCTGGGCTCGAGCCTGGGCAACATGTACCCCGACGAGTCCGTTGCGTTCTTGGGCATGGTGCGTAGCATGATGCGCCCCGGGGACATGTTCCTGCTGGGTCTGGACCTGGCCAAGGACAAGTCGGTGCTGGAGGCCGCCTACAACGACTCGGCCGGCGTGACGGCCCGCTTCAACCTGAACGCATTGCACAGGATAAACCGGGAACTGGGAGCGGACTTTGAGGTGTCGCGCTTCTCGCACCAGGCGCCATACAACGCCGACGGGGGCCGCATAGAGATGTATCTGGTATCAGAGGCAGACCAGACGGTGCGCATACCGGGGGCCGGCATAACACTGCGGCTGCGCCCCGGTGATCGCATCCACACCGAGAACTCTTACAAGTATACGGTGCCGCAGATCAGGATGATGGCCAGGGATGCGGGATTTGCGGTGCGACGGCTTTGGCGGGATGATAATGAGCTCTTCTCGGTCACGCTGATGGAACCGGCCTAGTCGGCCAGCCGGAACCCGGCGAACATCCACCGCTCGTCCAGCCGGAAGAAGTTGCGGTAGCTGCCCCGCACCGATGCCGCCGGGGTGCCGAAGGAGCCACCCCGAAGCACCTTCTGGCAGGTGAACCACTTGTCGTTGTACTCCTGGAACTTGGACACGAATCCCGGGTACCCCACAAACTCGGAGGCGGTCCACTCCCACACGTCGCCGATCATCTGCTCGCATCCGCACGGGCTGGCTCCCCCCGGATAGCTGCCGACGGGCGTGCCGCCCCACATCCAAGACTCCAGGAGGTTGCAGCGCGAGGAGTCTGGAGCGTCGTTCCCCCAGGGGAACGTGCGCATGGTGCGGGCGGCGGGATCCCAGCAGGCGGCCCTCTCCCACTCTGCTTCGGTGGGCAGGCGCATCCCGGCCCACCGGGCGTAGGCGTCGGCCTCGTAAAAGCTGACGTGGACCACCGGCTCGGCCGGGTCCACGGGTCGCAGGCCGCCAAAGTCCCGGGTGTACCATGTGCCGTCCACCATCTCCCAGTACATGGGGGAGTTCCACCCGTTCTCCCGGACCTTCTTCCACCCGTCGGCCAGCCAGTGGCGAAAGTCCCCGTATCCGCCCTCTTCCATGAACCTCATGTACTCGCCGTTGGTCACCGGGTATCTTCCCATGCGGTAGTCGTCCATATACACGCGGTGCACGGGCTGCTCTATGTCGTAGCAGAATCCGCTCCCGCCGTACCCTATGTCGTACAGGCCGCCGCCCACCGGCACCATGTCTGGTTTGGCGCCGTGCTGTACTATAGAGCGCTCGCCGCGGCGGGCCGGCCTGTACTGGTCGGCCAGCAGGTGCTGCAGATCGTATACCATCAGCTCCTGGTGCTGGCACTCGTGGTGCATGGCCATCTCAAAGAGCCCCGCCGCGTCCCCACACTCGTCCAGAAACGGTTCGACGCGGCGGTTTGTCTCGGCATAATACTCCAGGATCTGGTCCAGCGTGGGCCGGGATATGACGCCTCTGCGGTCCTTGCGGTGCGGCTCGCCGAACTGGTTGTAGTACGAGTTCAGGTACGCAGAGAACTCCTCAGAGTAGAACCGGTATGACGGGTCGGCGCGGCTCATGACGACCTCAAACAGCCAGGACACGTGGCCCAGGTGCCATTTGGGCGGGCTCATGTACTCGGCGGTCTGCACCACAAAATCGTCACGCTCCAGCGTCTCCACCAGGCTAAGTGTCCGGGACCTGGTCCGGCGAAACTCGGAGAGGAGTCCGGATTCGGCGGGCGCGGCCAGCCGCCGCCGCATCTGTAGAACCTGCTCCATGCGGTGTGGCCAGCGACATCTGGTTTTTATTTCTAGTGGCGGCGGGTTCCTCCCGCATTGCCGGGTGATGGGTAGGAAAAGTGCGTCTAGGATCTTGAACAGTCCTTCGGATCATGGCAGGCATGGCACGCAAGAAGCAC
>JAGWAW010000182.1 GCA_021296165.1 Nitrosopumilaceae archaeon
CATGCGGCGCAATATGTCGTTGGAGATGCCCAGCGCCTCCAGGAGGGTCTGGTTGTCTGAGGCCAGGCGGCCCAGCCCTCGGATGTCGCCGGACGCCATACGCTCCAGCGCCTCGGAGGATATGGCATCGGCCCTGGTCATGAACGCGGCAAACCTCGCTGGATCTACCCGGGCCCCCCTCCCGACCCGGTCCACCATCTCACCGGTGTTGTGGATGATGCCCGAGTCCGCTATAACCAGCCTCAGATCCGGTGGGACGTCACCGGAATGCACCCCGGCCGGCGGGGCCCCCCTGACATATGATATGACTCCTCCGAGTACGCAGGCGGCGCAGTCCGCCCCCGAGGAGCCCGGGTACGCGCTCCTCTCCGCAGATATAGCCACATCCATGATGTCTGTGGATACGCCGCACAGCGCCGCCAGGGAGCCGGCCGCCGCCACGCAGCACGCCGACGAGGAGCCCAGGCCGGCCCCCGGTGGTATCTCCGAGCGTATGCGGAGTGTGGCGCCCCCGCAGCCCAGCGACCGCGATATGTGGTGGAAGGGGCGGAGTGTAGGCGCTATGGGTCCGCCGACTCCAGCGCGGATCTGACCGACAGCGTATCTCCCTCTTGTACGTACGACTCGGCCACCACTCGCCGGTCTATGGCGCACATCACCGCCCGGGCGCCGTGCACCACAAAGTGCTCTCCGAACAGTATCACCTTGCCGGGCGCCACATATGCGAAGGGTTCGGCCATGGAAATACCACACCCTACGACAAATATATAAATATCCACACCTCCTCCCTCCTGTGAAAAAGCAGACGTATGCACTGTCTGGAATTTTGATAATTACAACATCGGTAGCAGGGCATATGGCTGTAGCCGCAGGACAGGTGAATTCGGTAATTGGTGGGTCGGCCCCGTCTCGGCCGTGTTCGATGGTTCAAGGGGGTTCAGCACCCTGGATGGTGCTTGGGGTGTGGATGTACTCTAGAGCCGGGCTGGACGTACGCCATCGTGTCCACATTGGAGGACGATGTGTGCAGATCATGGACACCACACCGCCCACCCCAAACTATCTGGATGCGGTCATAGATATAACCGGATACAAAAATGTTAGTCACGGTGGTAATGACTTTGTGCAGTTCACTATATTTATAACAAATCACGAGTTCACCACTTCGACCAACAACAACAGGGACAGCATGGCACGATCCGGTGAGATTAGTGTGTTGTTGAACGCCCAGAGGAAGACATACCCGCACATCTACACCACACCAGCATGCGATACGGCTCAGGGTCACCACGTGTGGTCTAACGGCGAGTATATGACATACAACGACATGATCTTGGGGCAGGCCGAGAGCCGCAGCGTATCCGTGTCAGAAGACAACTGCATCGCGCGGGACAGATGGAGGATACGACGTGTGGAGGCCAGAGACAAGGTTCTGCCACTGGGCGGACAGGGGATTCGAGCCGGAGGCCATCCAGTTTTATGGCACGAGCGCGGACGCGCCCAAACTATCTCGTTCTTAGATTATGGCTTGTGCCATCTGCCATACATGCAGTACAACGAGGCGGTCCTGATGCCACTCCCGGAGGGGCACACCTCAACCACCCCACCCCTCGAGCCCCCGCTCATGCACGCCATATACGACACTACAACCGCCAGACCCCTGCTCGTATTCGCCGAGTCGGTTATCATGTTTGAAGCGGACAACATATCTCTGATACACGATATGGCGACATACAACGAGAACGGCACCGCCGCCACCCTCGGCGGCATGGACATGCACACGGTGAACGGCCAGTCTTGCAGCCACATACTGACATTTTCCATAGACAGCAATACCCACATCAATATGCTGGAGGCCATAGAGTCAGGGAACGACAAACGTCTTGCAATCAGTGCCGAGGCAATATACACAGCAGAGAGACTCACCAACATTATCACACACTATGGCAAATCAATCGGATTTTTAGAGATCAGGATGGTGCGGTGATTGGGCGTATCCGTTTTCTATCGCTTGCAGGTTACGGCAGGTAAGGCATATGCGTGATAAGAGTAAACGTCGAGGTGATGTGGTAGCGATATTTTTACCAATAATTGTAGTTTATAGTAGTATTGGAGTTATCATTTTGGATGGAGGTTTGGAAGTTATAGGTCCTCCTAAGATACAGGATGTTCTGTTTTTGATGCTATTATTAGTTACCATAGCTAATCCAGTGAGCTCATTCCTGACCAGACGCAATATCGATAAGGAAGTTGCAGACAATTTATATGCAGAACTGAACAGCATGGTGAAAAAAATTTCCGGCAATGACACAAACAAAATCGGCGCGCCGCTCCATCATCAGTTTTTTGACAGCCTTATAAAATCCGGCATGATAAGCCATGTCAATCCCAAATACTTGTATGATCTCCAGCATGTCTACTGGTTGATAGATCGCTACAACGACAATCAACCCCCGACGGATAAATTAGTGAATGGCGATACAATCTCGCAGGCCGAGTGCCTCAAATGCAAAATTAAAGAAATATGTAAAATGCTCAAAGAAGACGCTTGATGGAAGTATTGGTGAGTTCTAGGCGTTACGGGCCCGTAGGGGTTATCCAACGTTTACAATCCCGACCGCTTGGTTGAGATCCATGAAAAGACCCGGCGTTGTTGCAGCGCGGTTGATATTAATAAAGTGCAGATCATACTCAAGAACAGCGACTCCCCATCTTATCCCATACGCACACCTCAATGCGACCGTCCTATACCGGAATGAGTAAGTTCGTGATCAGGATCTGATCTAAACTGACTATTAATGCTTCAAAACTACCGTACAGCCATCCAAATGAACTTGGCAGTATGAAACATGAGGGAAAACCGGCTCCGGG
>JAGWAW010000183.1 GCA_021296165.1 Nitrosopumilaceae archaeon
ATGCTCCCTGCTGCTCCCCTCGCCGTAGTTGTAGTCCCCCACTATGACCCAGCCGGTGCCGTTCCGCTTGTATGCCCTAGCCACCTCGGCAAAGGGCTGTACCTGGCCGGTGAGATGGTTGCGGCCCCGGCCCACCTCGCCGGTAAAGTCGTTGACGGCCCCCAGCAGCATGTTGTCACTGAGGTTGTCCAAGTGGCCCCGGTAGGAGAGCCAGGGGCCCGCCGGCGATATGTGGTCGGTGGTGCACTTGCCCCGGGCCTTCACCATGAGCCGCAGGCCGGCCAGGTCGTGCCCGTCCCACCCGGCGAACGGGCTTATACGCTGGAGGCGCCTGCTGCCCGGGTCTATCTGCACCGCTATGCCGGAACCGTCGGCGGGGGGGGCCACGTACACCCCCTCGGGGCGCCGGAACCCGTCCTCGGGCACCTCGGGCGCCGGGGAAGGGGGCTCCAGCACGAACCGGGTGCCGTCGGCCGCATCCAGCTGGTCCCGCAGCGGGTTGAACGAGAGCCTCCCGCCCAGCGCCAGCGCTATCACCATCTCGGGGCTGCCTATGAAGTTGAGGGTACGGCGCCGGCCGTCGTTGCGGCCCGGAAAGTTGCGGTTAAACGAGGTCACTATGCTGTTGGGCTCATCCTCCTTCAGCTCCGGCCTGCTCCACTGCCCTATGCAGGGCCCGCATGCGTTGGCCAGGACGGTGGCACCTATGTCGGTCAGCGACTTGATCAGCCCGTCCCGCTCTATGGTGGAGCGGATCTGCTCGGAGCCTGGGGTCACCAGCAGGGGAACCTTGGCCCGGATCCCCCGGGCCTTGGCCTGCTCGGCAATGCCCGCCGCCCGGAGACGAGTTGGTGCAGCTGCCCACCAGTGCCACCGATATGGCATCCACGTACTCCTCCGACTTGACGTCGGCGGCCAAGTCCGAGACGGGCCGGACCAGATCCGGCGTGTGCGGGCCGGCCATGTGCGGCTCCAGCTCCGAGAGGTCGATGCGTATGACCCTGTCAAAGTGGGCCTCGGGGTCCTCTGCCACCCCGGGATCTGCCACCAAGATGTCGCGGTTCGCCTCTGCCAGCCGGGCTATGTGTGCCCGGCCGGTGGATTCCAGGTACGTCCTCATCCTGGAGTCGTACGGGAATATGGAGCAGGTGGCCCCCACCTCGGCGCCCATGTTGGTTATGGTAGCCTTGCCGGTGCAGCTTATCGAGGAGGCCCCGGGCCCAAAGTATTCCACCACCGAGTTGGTTCCGCCCGACACGCCCAGCTCCTGGGCCACCCTGAGTATCACGTCCTTGGGGGATGCCCACCCTCCCAAGCTGCCGGTCAGCTGGACTCCTATGCGCCTGGGATACAGAACCTCCCAAGACAGTCCGGCCATCGCCTCGGCGGCGTCCACGCCGCCCACTCCGACGGCCAGCATTCCCAGCCCCCCGGCGTTGGGGGTGTGCGAGTCTGTCCCAATCATCAAGCCCCCGGGGAACGCGTAATTCTCCAGCACCACCTGGTGTATTATGCCGGCCCCCGGCCTCCAGAAGCCGCACCCATATCGGGCCGCCGCCGACTGCAGGAACCTGAACACCTCGCTGTTCTCGTCCAAGGAGACTCTCATGTCCTCCTCCCCGGCCACCCGGGCGCGGATTAGGTGGTCGCAGTGGACCGTAACGGGCAGGGCCGCCCTGTCCAAGCCCGCCTGCATGAACTGCAGCATCACCATCTGGCCGGTGACGTCCTGGAGTGCCACCCGGTCAGGCCGCAGGTGCGCGTAGTTCTTGGAGGCATCCGGATCCGCCGCCGGCTCGTCGGCCATGTGGCCGGCCAGTATCTTTTCGGTAAGCGTGAGGGGGCGGCCTACCACTCCGGCAAACCGCTCAATGAGCGGGCGGCTCCTGTCGTACACGGCCCGTACCATCTGCTCGGTGGTCTCTATCTCCATGGAGGGACACTCGGCGGGCGGGATTTAACGGTTAGGGACGCATCTGGGGGGTCGACCTCGACCTCGCCGGGCCTGTGCAGGGAAGCCATACCACGCGACGGCCTAGACCAGAGCCAGGAAGACTGCCAGCGGGATGACCGCATAGTCGCGCCTCACCTCCAGCATATCCTTTGAGAGCACGAGTCCGGACTCAGAGCCGGTCGCGTCCAAGAAGCTGGCCAGGCCGCCCAACTCGCGGTACGATATTCTGTTCCTGTATTTTATCTCGACCGGCAGCTCCAGCTGGTCTTCGCGATACAGGATAAAGTCAACCTCCTGCTTGTCCTTCCAGTAAAACAGGTGGTTGTTCCTGTCAAACATCATTCTGCTGTCGGCCGTATCGTACATCAGCCTGGCAAGATGATCGGCCGCCACGCACTCTGCAACCCTTCCCGCGTTCTCTTCCTCCATAAGAAATTCTTCGGACACCATAAACCAGTCCTTGGTTTTGTACAGGTTGCTAAAGAGACTATAATAGAAGGGATCTGTAAAGTATATTTTTTTCTCCTTCCGGAAGCGGGCCTGCTTGCTCTTCTCGCCGAACAGGTGCACGATATGGATTACGGACGCGTCGTTCAGCAGGTAAACGTATTTTTGTATTGTAGACCAGGATCCAAAGTCAGTCTGCCTCAGAAGACTACTCCAAGATACGGCGGAGCCCATGCTAGTGGCGAGCGCCGAGCCAAACTGCCGAACCATGTCGGCGCTGTGCAGCCCCCAATCCGCCTTGATGCCGTCCAGATATATCTTGTACGCCGGATCTGCCACAAAGTTGTGTATAATTTTTTCATTCACTATCTTTGGCAGGCCGCCGATTACCATATACTCTTCCAGACAGCGGTTGAGAACATCTACAAAGCCCGCGTTCAGTTTGTAGATAATGTCTGGTATTTGTTTGGCAGCAATGTCTGAAAGTATGTCTTTTTTGCGGCTTGCGTCTATTTTTTCTCCTTTAAATTTAGCAAGTTCACTGTTGCGCACGCACGCAAATTCAGAAAAACTCATGGGCTGCAGTATCTTGTCGTACGAGTCGGCCACATATCCGCGCCTGCCCGGCAACCGCTCGGCCGCACGCAGTATACTATACCGGAATGAGTAAATTCGTAATGATCTTAATGTATCATGGGGGCCAGGCCCCCAACCCCGGCCCCTCGCGCCGC
>JAGWAW010000022.1 GCA_021296165.1 Nitrosopumilaceae archaeon
TTTGATGAATATAAGGTCAGTATTACAATAATTTTAGATCATGAGTTGCCGGATCCTACTTGCCTCTACTATGCATGCGGTCTAAGACCATGCCCGCAGGGGGACAAGCGGCAAAAGGTCCGCGTCGGGTGGGCCTGCGAGGATCACCGCGGATCGCCACGGCGGACGGGAGCGGCCACGCGGAATCCGCCAAGACGCCCAACATGTTTGGTGGGCACCGACTGCCCGGCATTCCGCACAGTGCGGGCAGCGTAATGGATGTCCCGGGCGGGCCCGGCTCCCCGACTCGCGCCGCCCCTGCCCGCGGGCCCGGCGCCCCATACATACGGCTCCGGCAGTACCGCGGCGTGCGCCGTGGCCGCAGCGACGCTGGATCCGAACCATACGGCCCGGCAAGGCGCCGCGGGCGCCCGGCGAATGCGCGCATGGATCAATCCGGGGGCAGACAGGCACATCTGTGACCGGCCGGGCGGCCACCCAGGCCGGTTGTGGCATGTTTCAGTGCCGTCAACCGCCGGGGCGCCGGCGGGACGGCGTGCGCGGCTTGGCCAGTCACCCCCGACGTTCGGAATGCGGGTGATGGTTGAACACGCGCCCCAGACCGCCCCCACACAAGATCCGGAGGCGGGACCGGGGGCGCCGGAGTGGCGCCACGGCAGTCACCTTCCATCGGATCCAAGGCAGGTATGCCGCATGGCCTTCCTGCAGCCGTCCGCGCGTCCCAAGGCCGACTCAAACTCATGGCCGGACGCACCGCCAGGCCCCACCGCCCCGGCGGACGTCTTGGTCCCGCCGGCCAGGGTGCGGCAGGATGTAAGGGCCGGCAGAGCACCCACGCGCCCCCCCCCACCCCGGCGGCAACGACTAAATCGGCCGCATTCTGACGTGGTACGATGAGTACGCGCAACGGCGCGGCCAATGATGGTGTCGACATACGCCCCATACTGGAGTCGATGAATGCGTCCCGCACCAGGCGCGCCCGGTGGAGATTCGAGTCACGCAAGTACCAGAACTGGAGCGCGTATACCGTAGACGCACCCGAGCTGATCATCATCATAGATGACGGACCGCATGACCCGCGGCAGCTGGAGGAGGCCATGGCAGGCATGGAGGCGGCGGCGGTATGTGTTGCCGGCGGGGTGGCCGCCCTCCTGTTGTCGGATAGCAGACACGTCGTGACCATTCCCGTGCGGACTGCCGCCGAGGCAGACGCCATATGCGGGGCGCTCTCCGGATGCGGCTTTGGGGAATCTCCCGGCGCCATACCAAGGGCCATGGACGCAGTACCCGCGCCGCGTCTGGGATTCTCCAACAGGGGCGTCTTTCCCACCGGACACATGCTCAACCACATACTGATGCGGACGGGCCGCACCGCCCCGGCAATGACCCCCTGGCGCACGCTTCACCGGCTGGGCTGGAAGGTGGACGCCGACCGGGAGGGGAATGGCACCACCCACCATGCGACTGCCGCCGGAGATGTCTGCGTGATGGTGCGCGGTGAGGGTGGCGCCTTGCCAGAGTTTGAGGCGTGGTCCGTCCTCCGTCGATACGGATGGGTCATCCTGGTACGGAGCACCGCATGGAGCCTCTACCGGTCCGGCGCTCCGGCCCTGGGCAGCTTCACCATAGACACCGCCGACGAGCTCGGAGCTCTATATCTGGAGGGCGTGTTTGGGGCGTCCTCGTACGACAGCGGGCTGCTCGAGCGGCTGGCAGATGGGATCGGCGACGGCTCGGCCGAGAGCAGGTTTGCCAGAAGCATACTCTGTGGAGGCACGTTTGGCGCGCTGGCAGAGGGCCTCATCTCGGCCGACGCGCCCAACAATGCGTCCGGACTAAGACACATCAAGGATGCCGCGGTAACCATACTATGCCAGATATGGTTCGTAACACACGCCGAGGAGCGCGGCATACTGCCCCTGCAGAATGCGCAGTACCGGAGCATCTCACTTCTGTCCATGCAGGACCGGATCTGCCACTACGAGTCAGAGCCCCACTCCACCTCCTGCTGGAAAGACATATGCCGTCTGGTGAGGGCGGTGCGCAACGGCGACGTCCGGTGCGGCGTACCCGGTCATGATACGGCGCTATTCCATAGCGAGATGTGCGGTCCGGTGGAGAACAGGTACCTGACCGGCCTGCTGCGGCTCTTCTCTCCAAAGTACGGCATGCGCCATGACGTCGACATCTCCGCCATGGGAAGCATATACGAGGCGCTGACCGGCGCCTCCTTGGAGCGGATGCCGGGAGGCGCAGTGGCGGTGCAGACAAAGCACGTGTCCCCCACAAGGAAGAGGCAGGGCGCATACTATACGCCCCGCACCCTGGTCAGATATCTGGCGCAGGGCGGCCTGGAGCCCATACTGGAGGAGCGGAAGAGATCCGTCGCCCTGGCCGTCTCCGCATACAGGGAAGAACCGGGTCCGACGACTGCAAAGGCCTGCAGCGACCATACGCTGGACATACGCGTGCTGGATCCCACCGCAGGCAGTGGCCGCTTTCTCACCGAGGCGCTGGACATCATATCAGGATGGGCCGCCGAGCTGCTGGCCGACCACCCCGACCACCCCATCCTGCGAGAACTCGTGCCGGAGGCGGCACCGCCAGCCATGTACGGCGCCCACCTCAGACGCCTAATTGTGGAGCGGTGTATCTTCGGGGTGGACCTGGATCCGCTGGCCGCCGAGATCACCCGAATCTCCCTGTGGCTGGCATCGTGGAGCGCCGAGCCCCCGGGCAACAGGCACATCCGGGTCGGCGACGCAACTATGGGCATGTGGCGCTCGGACATAGTCGGCCGTCAGACCGAATCGCTGGACTTCAGCGCGCAGTCCCGCCAGGCCGGATCCCCCGCCGAGCAGAGACGGGCGCTGAATACCCTGATGGCGAACATCATGGAGGACACCAGCATCCCCAAGAAGCGTGCACGAAGTCCGCCCCGCACCCGGATACCTCCTGGGCAGGCAGAAGCCATAGCGGAGAAGTACCGCTTCTTTCACTGGGAGTTGGAGATGCCCGAGGCCTTCGACGGCCGCCGCGGATTCGACGCCATACTGGGAAACCCGCCCTGGGAGCAGGTCAGGGTGGAGCCAGTCGAGTTGTACAAGACCGACGGCATGGATGCCCGCCTGGGCAGAAGAAAGAGCCAGGGCGCCCTCCGGGCCATAGCCGAGACGGACTACTCCCGACAGATGGTGGCCGAGAGCCGGGCAGAGCTGACAAGACGCATGCGCTTCTACCGCACCCAGCACAGTCTGAGCCAAGGCATCGTGAACATGTACTGGCTGGTGCTAAACAGGATGCTTGCCCTGATGGCCGAAGGCGGTACCGTCTCGGTGGTGGTTCCAGCACAGTTGTGCAACTCCCGAAAGAACGCCCCCATACGCCGGAGGCTCTTTGATATGAAGATACGCCACATCTACGTCTTCACCAACTCCCAAAGCATATTCCCCATCGACCGTCGATTCAGGTTCATGCTGCTCTCGGCGCAGAACTCGCCGGGTCCTGACACCTTTCCGGCGGGCTTTTACCTGAGCCGGCCCGAGTCGCTCTACGACCACGCCTTGGAGCCGGACAGGTTCACCACCCTCTCCAAGCGGTTCATACGGGAGACCTCCCCCACCGCCCTCAACATACCCGAGCTGGGCGACAATACGCTCTGGGACATACATGCCAAGATGCACCGCAACGGCATGCTCCTAGAGACCGGGCGCAACGGCTGGACCATACGGAGATACGTGCACATGAGTCAGGGCGGCCCCATGGCGTATGGCCCACCACCGTATCCGACAGGATACCAACCGGTCGTGGAAGGCAAGAACATACGGCACTACGAGTACAATCACACACCCATAGAGAAGGCCTCGGATATGCGGGGCTTTCGCTCCAGCCCCAATACATCCGACTACATGCTGGTGGGAAGGGCAGTTACCGGCGCCACCAACATCAGGACGGTTATAACGGCAGTGGTGCCCCCCGGATACCTGGCCAACACTACCCTATTCAGGCTAGACGTCTACGCTCCAAAGATGCACGCGGGTGGGGGGCATGGCGCCGGGGATCGCATACATGAGATGCTGTGCCTGGAGGGCATACTGAACAGCCTGCCCTTCGACTTTGTGGCCAAGACACTGGTCAACAACCACCTGGAGGGGGTCATACTCGCGCTCCCCGTACCCCCGCCCTCCCCGCATGACCTGCCCATAGCGCGGAGGGCGGCCATGCTGACGGTGGATGGGAGCGCCGACTTTGATGCGCTGGCCGCCCACATGAAGATAAGAAACGAGCGCATATCCGGGGAGGCGCGCATAAGGCTGGCCGCCGAGATCGAGGTCATGGTGGCCCGCGGATACGGACTGGACGCCGGCGAATACCGCAAGCTGGCAGACTCCTTCTATCTGGAGTTGCAGGGGGGTCAAAGATCCCCGGATCCGGAGATGACCAACGAGTTGAAGAGCTTTGGCCGGGCGGTCCGTGATCAGGCCATCAGGTACATACAGGAGGAGTGGCAGTTCTAGGCGGATGCATAATGGGTTCTGTTGCAAACACGGTTGATGCCGCCATTCCCAAACATTACGTCATACCAGGGCACTACTATCCCTGGCGGACGCACCCCGGTCGGTACTTGACGTTTTACAGGGGCGCCAATGCCAGAACCCTCCGCGTCCAGGCTCCCCTGACATGGGCGCTTCGGGCACGTGCCGCCGGACATGCAGAGGCATGTAGGATCCGGCAAGCCGCACGACCATTGCCTCGTGGTTTGTAGACGTCATTGCCGGATCCAACTTGCCCCCACTACATTATACGTGATGCGAGGCTGCCGCGCCGGTCGCCCCAGCCTGCGCGCGCCGGCGTCCTCTGCTGCGCGCGGCCGTTCGGGTCAGCCACGACGCGGGAGGCCTTGTGCGCCGTGATGCGCCGGATGTCGGCCACCCGCCGCCCCTTCCTTGCCGCCCGCCTTTTGTCCCCGGCCCGCCGCTTGGAGCCGGGCCGTATGAATATGAGCGCCTCTCAGTCACCAAAACGCGCCAGTCTATGCACGCAGAGCACGGTTACCGCCCCGGCAGCGTCGGCTACCAGTATCCCCACATGCCTCTCCGCGAAGAGCTGCAGGAACGGAACCAGATGTGGCAGCCCGAACCCCAATGGGAGGCGGCGCCGCGAGCTCCAGAGCCATGTCCGCAGGCAGAACTACTTTCCGGATTGCACAGGCCCGGCGATTAGCTCGCAAGCCAAACGGTCCCAATTTTTTGAGAACGGCCCCGGGGCCAAGCATATAACAGCCCGGCATGGTATGGCGCGCATGGCGAGGATCATATTCCTGGGGACGGCGGCGGCGATCCCCACCATATCCCGGGGCCTCCCCTGCGTGTGCATAGAGAGGGAGGGGGGCCTGCTGGTCTTTGACGTGGGGGAGGGCGCGCAGGCCGCCTTCGCCAAGGCTGGCCTGGGCTGGAACAGGGAGACGGCCATCTTCGTGACGCACCTGCACGGGGACCACTGCCTGGGGCTGCCGGGGCTGATACAGACCATGTCCATGCAGGGCAGGGGCAGGCCCCTGGCCGTGTACGGGCCGGAGGGGACGGCCGAGTTTGTCATGACAAACCTGCGCATGCTGCGGTTCAGCCCGCCCTTCGAGCTGTCCGTCCGCGACATAGGGGAGGGCGCCATACACCACTCCAACGATTATACGGTGAGCGCGTGCCGGGCCGACCACGCCATACCGGCGCTCTCCTACCTGTTCCGGGAGGCGGACAGGCCGGGGCGGTTCCACCCCGACAGGGCCCGGGCGCTGGGCGTCCCGGAGGGTCCGCTGTGGAAGGAGCTGCAGAGGGGGAGGGACGTACCGGGGAGAGGGGGCACGGTGCGCCCCGGCGACGTGCTGGGGAGGGGCCGGCCGGGCAGCAGCGTGGGATATTCTGGGGACACCCGCCCCACCGCGGGGCTGGAGCGGTTCTTTGCGGGGTGCGACCACCTGATCTTTGACTCCACGTTCGCCGAGGAGCACTCCGAGAGGGCCGGGTCCACCGGCCACTCCACGGCGGCGGGCGCCGCGGCCCTGGCCCGCAACGCCGGCGTCAAGCACCTCATACTGACGCACTTCTCGGCCAGGTATGCGGACGATACCATACCGCTGGCCGAGGCGCGCCGCATACACCACTCGGTGACGGCCGCCGCCGACCAGATGTCCATAGAGGTGTAGTCAGGGGCGCCGGCGCGCCGCATACACGGCTATGCCGCCCAGTATAATGCCGGCCGCCCCCAGTGCCGCGGCCAGGTATGCCACGCTTTGGTCGGCGGAGTCGGCGGCCAGAGCGTCCATCCGGGCCTCCAGGTCCCGTACCGCAGCCTTCAGGTCCGCGCCAGCCGATGCGGCCGACTCAACACTGGCCCCGAGGGCCTCCTGCTCTGCCCGGAGGGCCTCCTGAGCCACAAAAAGGTCGCGTATCTCCCCGTAGTCATCGGGGAAGGTGATGTGGCCGGCGTCGCGGACCTCGTGCGGATGCATCGAGAGGCTGACGACGGTCTCCCCTATGTGCCCCAGTATGTTGGCCTGGTAGAAGCCGGGCCTGAGCACCTTCACGTGGGCGCGGTACAGGCCGGGTATCTGGTCGTCGGCCTCGGGGAGCAGCGTGATCATGCTGTCCCGGTTGGCCAGCTGCAGCTTTATGGTGTCCTCCAGCCCCTCCACGCCGTCCTGGAATGGCTGCTCGTCCAGCTCCAGGCCCGGAACCAGCGGGCTCACGTACAGTTTCAGGGCGTTAACCCCCCCCGAGTAGGGCGGCTCTACCTCCCACTGCAGCTCCAGCCTGTACTCCCCCACCGAGTCCAGGGTGTGCGCGTACGCGGGCATGAACAGCGCCGACGCGGCTACGCATACCAGAACCGCAATGGTATTCACGCGTATATAATGACAGACGGGTTGTAAAAAGTGTACGATGTGGGGCCCTGCCTGCACGGCAGCTCTGGCGGTGGACGGCTAAGCGCAGTGCCACGGCCCACTCCATGCCCGGGCGTCAAATCCATGTGGCTTGGCGCCACAATGACAGGCACCTCCCGCAAGAGGACGGGTTGGAAGGCATGCCCCTTTGATCTTGAATGATCCATCAGATCGTGGCGGGCACAGGACGAAGGGCGGGTCGTCGGAGGCGGCCATCACCAGCCCCAAGACACACAACCCCAAGATAGCCAGATCAGGAGCCTAGGCGGGAGCCGACCAGGGAGCATCCCTGATTAAGTATATGCCCCTTGCGGGAATGGTCGCGCCAGCGCCCGTCCTACTTTCCCAGGGCGGCGCCGTACTTTTCCTTCATCTCCTGCTCAAAGAAGAACGGCTCCCCGAACGCGGGCTTGAGGTCGTCCAGCCATATGGCGCTCTCGTCGTACTCTGCAAAGAACGGCCTCTGCACCCAGTCGGGGTTCCTGCCCTGCAGGAACCGCAGCTGCATCACCTTCTTGCCGTTTATGGTGGGCGTGCCGTCTATCTGCACCTTACCGGGGGTGGCCGACATGCTGGGGCCCCGGACCGTCCGGCCCAGGCCGCTCACCCTCTTGTAGGCCTCACGGAATATGTGGTACGCCCTCACCAGCGGCACCCCAAAGTAGTGCTGCGCCCCGGTGTCCCGGACGGCGAACATGTAGTAGGGGACGCACCCAATCTGCACCTGCTTGTGCCACATCCGGGCCCACATCTCCGAGTCGTCGTTGATGTGCCGGAGCAGCGGCGACTGCGTCCTGATCTGGGCGCCGGTACCGCGGACCACCCGTATGGCCTCCCTCACGGCTCCCGTGGAGAGCTCCGTCAGGTGGTTGAAGTGTGCCATTATCGACAGGTGTACGCCCTTGCGCGTGATCCGCCGGAGCACGTCCAGCATCTCCTCGGAGTCCTGGTCGGTCAGGAACTTGTAGGGCCAGTACGAGAGGGCCTTGGTTCCTATGCGGATGGTTCGGAGGTTGGGTAGGTCCGCGTCCAGCAGCGCGTCTGCGTACGCGGCAAACATCTTGGCCTTCATTATCATGGGATCCCCGCCGGTGAAGAGTACGTCGGATATCTCGGGGTGCTCCCGGACGTACTGGACCAGCTGCTCGCCCTCCCTCATGGCGAACTTCATCTCGTCCATGCCCACGAACTGGGGCCACCGGAAGCAGAAGCTGCAGTACGCGTGGCAGGTCTGGCTCTGGCTGGGGAAGAAGAGGCACGTCTCCTTGTACTTGTGCTGCATTCCGTACAGCCGGGTCCCGTCGCCCAGCTGCGGCACGTTAAGCTCCATCTGGCCGGCGGGATGGGGGTTCAGCTGCAGGCGGATCTGGTTGGCCGTCTCTGACACCTCCCGGCGGTCTCCCCCCCGCGCCAGCACCGAGGCCATCTGATTGTAGTGGTTGGGCAGGAGCATCCCCCTCTGGGGGAACGTAAGCACGAACATCGGGTCGTCAGGCACCCTCCCCCAGTCTATGAGCCGCTCTATGACGTAGTTGTTGGCCTTGAAGGGGAGCACGTTCCCCACCACCTCCATCTCGAACTGCCGCTCCTCGGACATCGCCGCGATTTGGGGGATGTCGCGGAAGTTGGCCAAGGTGTACGAGCGCAGCCGGGGCTCCTCGTCCCAGACGGTCTCCTGGTATGTCATTTCCGCCGTACCATCCCAGTACAATCTCTTTAAACCTGTCGATGGGGGCCCTGCCCGGAAATCTGGGGGTGCGGCCCATGCCCGGACCGGCGGCCGCCTGAAGATCACCGGGGACCGAAAGATGCCTAGTCTGTGACCGATTAATATTTATACTATGAAGGACGGTACCAGCATGTGTACAAGACGAAGATCACGATCCACGGCATCGTGCAGAAGGTGGGACTGCGGGCCCAGATCAAGATCATCGCCGACCGGCTTGGTTTGTGCGGCACCGTGGAGAATCTAGGGGACGGATCCGTCCTAGTTGTCTGCGAAGCCCAACGGGCGGACGTCGAGGAGATGGTACGTCAAATACGGTCTGGGGCCAAGCCCGCCGTCATCGCAGACGTGCTGGTGGAGGAGGGGTTGCCGGCCACGGGCATGGAGGGCTTTGAAGTAATACTGGGCGACTCCACCGAAGAAATGCTTTCTGCGATGTCCACCGGGACACGGGCAATGGTTGGAATGTTGACGGTGCTGGACGAGATAAAACATGGCCAATCTAGGCTGGAGAAGGGCCAGGACCAGACAAACGAGACCCTGGCCAGGATGGAGAAGGGCCAGAATGACCTGAAGCGGGGCCAGGACCAGACAAACGAGACCCTGGCCAGGATGGAGAAGGGCCAGAATGACCTGAAGCGGGGCCAGGACCAGACGAAGGATGTGATAGAATCCATGGACAGCAAGCTGGACGTGTCGTTGGAGAACGATGCCCGAAGCCTTGAGATTTTGAGAGACCTGCGTGACGGCGGGCTGCTGCGTGTCCCCTAGCGCTGGACGCTGAGACGTCTGAATGGGCAAAAGATGCACGCCATTGGGTCCTTGTGGCATATGTGGCTTGAGTGGGGCTGCTGCGACCTGCCTAGCGCCTTGGGGATAGACCCTGTGCCTCTTGGCTACGATGGCGGATGTACACGTCTGTGCCTTGGGGCTGCAGCGGGCGCCCGAAGAGGTATCCGGCGGAGGTGAAGTTATCTCGTCGTGTAGGTCGAATGGCGTGGCATCAGGTGGCTTGCGTTCTCGCTTGGGCGGGTGCTTTTGAGGGTGACCCATTCGTCATATGTTATCGTTTGCAGGTGACTTATCCAAATTAATGAAACGGCCGGAATCGGCGTGCCCAGCAGACCGGTTTCGGCCGGAACCGGATCGCGTGGCGGCCTCCGTGCCAGTGTAATGGTCGGATGTGGCCGCGGGGCCGGGATGGCTCACTTGTCCGGACAAGTCCCGTGCGGCCAAACTTTTGTATAATATTGTTCAGGTATGGTTCGTCGTGGTAGAGGAGGAGCTGGCCCAGATCTCCGCCGGGGAGTTTGAGAACGTCTGGGGCCTCCTGCTCTCGTCCGGGCCGGTGCAGGTCGCCTTCACGGTGATGGCCGCCGGCATCGTGGGCATAGTGGCCGCGTACAGAAAGTTCTCGTTCTGGGTCACCTCCAGGCCGTTCTACTATAGGCGGCCGCACGTCGCGCGTTTCTTGAGGAGGGCCGCCCTGCCCTTCTTTGCCATAGCCCTCATAACCGCGATCAACGTGTACATCCAGACCGGCCTGGACGTGGAGGCGTCGGCCCTGGAGACCCTGGCCAAGATGCTCAACACCTTCAACATGCTGGTCATAGGGTACACCATGGCGCACCTGATCCCCATCCTGCTCAACAAGGTGGAGAAGCGGACCCTGGAGGAGGCCGACTTTGATGCCTGGTTCGAGATGCGGGGGTTCGCCGATGATGACGGCGACCTCTTCCACACCCTGTACCGGTGGGTACCGCCGACGGCGGCGCCCTCCGAGCTGGGCGAGGAGAGGTTCGCCGAGCTGCTCAAGACCGACGATGGCATGGCGTTCATGGAGGGGTTCAGGACCGCCAAGGGAACCCCCATAGGAAGCTATGAAAAGATACACAAGGACCCGTTCGAGGCCTGGAAGGAGTCGGAGCGCGCCAAGTACAAAAAATACTACGACGACTGCACGACGGGGAACAACCAGTCTGGCCGCAAGCTGAGACCCGACGCCCGGCCCGCCGAGATATACACCATAGACCTGTGGCGGGAGGAGAAGAGGGTGCACGGATACGAGCCGATGCTGCCCGGGTTCAGGCCTCCCGGGTACGCGCAGAAGAAGCGGAAGGACGCGCCCATGTCGGTGCGGCGCGTGCTGCCGCCGGCCATATTCGCCGCCACCGCGCTGGGGGTGGCCGGCTGGTGGGGCGTGGACCTCTTCGTGCTGGCGACGGCGACGGGGGGCTTCTCCATAGGTTTGGGGCTTGCCCTGCAGGAGACCATGCAGAACTACTTTGCGTACATCATGATACGCAAGGACAAGATAGTCAACGAGGGCGACCGCATACAGCTGGAGAGCGGCTACAACGGCAACGTGCACAAGATCACACCCCGAGTCACATACATCATGGACGCCCTGTACGAGTCGGTGGCGGTGATACCCACCCGGCAGCTGGTCAACGCCCAGATCATAAACTACACCAAGGAGAACCGGGTGGTGCCGGCAATCGTAAAGGTGGGGGTCTCCTACCTGAACAGCCCCCGGCAGGTAGCATCCATCCTACAGAAGGTCGGGACGCGCGCCATGATGGAGATAAAGGACTCCCGGAGCCGGCACCTCATACGGCAGGAGAGGTGCCCGTACCTGGACGAGAACAAGGCCAGCTGCGGGTGCGACAAGGACCTGCACGTGGACTTTTCACAGCCGGTGGTGCGGTTCGACAACTTCGGCGGCTCATCATTGGACTTTTCCCTGTGGGTGTACGTGCGGGACTACGGGTCCCAGTTCAAGACCGAGACGGACATACGGGTCATGATATACGAGGAGTTCGAAAAGTACGACATCCGCATACCCTGGCCCATAACCACCATCTACCGCAGCGACGAGAAGCAGGAGAGGAAGGAGATCAGCGAGAGGGATGCCGAGCGCCGGAAGGTCCAAGAGGAGTACGGCATAGGGGACATCGTGCCCGACGAGGAGTAGGGCGGCCTGGGGCATCCCGGCGGGGCGCCAAGCCTGCACGACCTGGAGTTGGTGGACGAGTTCGTGGAGGCGGGCGCGGCGACGTGCCGCTCCAATGCCGGTTTGGTACCCCGTCCGCAGCTTCCGTATGTCCGCGCCGGAATAGTGCAGCGCCGACCCGGGCATTGTGGTATGGTAGCGCCCTGTGCCGGATCCGGCGCCGGTGGGTAGCATGCGGGCCGCCACGCCATCGAGTTGTTACGGCCCGCCCCCCATGCCGGACCGTTCTGGGCCACCAAAAAAAGACTTGTTGGACACCCCGGTCTTGGTATGTTTTTACGTATTAAGGCCAATGAAATGGCGTAAGACGGTACGATTATGAGAATAGTGTAAAGGTTGCAGAACGACGTGTCGGGTGGTTGCGGGAACGGCTGGTAGCGGCGCAACAGCATGAGTGTTTTGATGTAGATGAGGCAATACGGGAACGCCCTGTGTTGGAAGAGCGGGAGTTGTGCGAGCTGTACGGATTACGGTGATTGCCGGTCACGTATTGCCTCGCACTTTGCGATCGTCGCATCGTACCCGCGCGCGGACTCGCGCAGCATGCTCGCTATATCGTGGCGCCCGTCGGCGGCGGCATTCTCCGCATCCTCCTCTTTCTCTGCCTTGAACTTCCTCAACCCCTCGATCAGCCCGTCGTAATCATATCCCACGATATTGTATATGTGGCAAGTTTCTTAAACCCTACTGGCATGGGTTCCTCCCGCAAAGACGGGTGATTGATCCAAATGCCTCAAATCTGACCCAAAAAGCCAATTCAGACAGGTGTATGACGGCCATTCGGCGGCGTTTTGGAACAATATTCGGCAAAGTCCGACCAGAACCGGGGCATGCATCGTCATTCGGCGGC
>JAGWAW010000023.1 GCA_021296165.1 Nitrosopumilaceae archaeon
TTTGGTTCGTGGCGCCGGCCATATTGCGGCGTAGCCGCAGTATGGGGGCGCGGGGGATCTGCCCTTATAGATCTGTTGTGGTTTATCCAATTGGATAATGAGCTTCTCACTCACCCACAACATTCCGTAGATGAGTGGTTGTTTTTAGGTTGCTCTCCATGCCCGACATGTTCGCAAAAACTGCAGATCAGCACCGCAAAGCCCCTTTCGAGTATTTTCTGGCGCCATGCTGAGCCCAAACGCGCACATTATTCATTATGCACGGCCGTCCAGTATCAGCACGGGAACCCGGGGAGAGTCGCCGCACATGCGCCCCGCACACCGCCCGAATCTCTCACCTGTCTGCCTGCGGCAGCCCGCCCGGCGAACAGGAACGGCGCCGCCCATCTCCCAACCATTACAGGAAATGCGGACGCATCATCCCAGATCTGACCAAAAACCCGTACCCGGCCTACGCGGCGTACCCGGTGAGATCCCTGTACAGCGAGACGGCTTCCTCCTCGTCCCGCATACCCACCACGACCGCCGAGCCCTTCTTGAGTATGCTGACGTAGAGATTCTCGTTCCGCAGGGAGGTTCCCATCTCGCCCTGATTCTCCACCGTCATGTGGTGCTGCCGGCCCGCCTCGACCAGCCTCTCCATGTCTATCTCAAAGGATCTGGTCGGGGTTATAGAAAAGGTCCTCTGGCCGCCGGCCCGCCCGCAGAGCTCCTCCAGTACTATATCCTCCACGTCCACGGCCTGCTCCTGGCCGCTCCCACACACAGGACACTCCTCTGCCTGGAACGTCCGGGTGGTGGTGAATGCCAGGTTCTGGCCTATGTCGATGTGCATTATGGCGCCGGACAGTGCCGGCTCCCTCCCCATCACCACTTTGGCAGCTTCTGAGACCTCCAGCCCCCCCACTATAGACAGTATGGAGGGGTGCACCCCCTCTATGCCGCATGATGGCATCGACTCCTCGTCCAGCCCGGGGAACATGCAGTGGTAGCAGGCGCTCCGGCCGGGCAGAATGGTAAAGACCTGCCCGGTGACCCCCACCGCAGCCCCCGTCACGAAGGGTATGCCCGCCCGCACGCAGGCGCGGTTCAGGGCGTACCGGGCGTCCACCGAGTCCAGGGCATCCACCACCACGTCGCATCCCTCTACCACCTCTGCGGCGGAGTGCTCGTTAACCGATATGGGCAGGGGATCTACCGTGCAGTCGGGGTTTATCCTCCGCAGCCTCTCGGCGGCCACCTCCACCTTTACTTTCCCCACGTCCTCCTCGGCGAACATGGTCTGCCGGTGCAGGTTGGTGAACTCTATCACGTCCCGGTCCACTATGCGCAGCGTCCCAACACCCATGGCCGCCAGGCGCTCGGTTATTGGGTTGCCCAGGCCCCCGGTCCCCACCACGCATACGGTAGCGCCCCGCAGCCTCAGCTGCCCGTCGTACCCGATGTCTTCCAGAGCCACCTGTCTGGAGTAGCGCTGTAGATCCCGCTCGGAGAGCTCGGCGGATCCGCCGGCCACCGCCGGCAGTATGTATATCTCATCGCCGTCGGACACGGGAGCCCCCATCCCGCCCGTAAACTTGGCGTTCTTGCCGTTTATGTACACATTGATCAGCTGGCGGGGGGACCCGTCGGCCTCCAGCACCCTCCGGCCGAACCCCTCCCCCATCTCCTCGACGGCCTTGGCAAAGGCGTCGGGGAGCGAGGCTGCATCCATGGCAATCTTGCGCTCGCCGCCCCCCGCATTCAGCACCGACGGGATGGTGAAGGTTATCGACGCCACGGCGCCCTTTCCCCGTCTGGTATCAAGCGTGTCATTTTATCACCGCTGCTATCTCGGCCACATTGGGCCTCATCGTCTCGGGCTTGGTCAGCACCGACATTATGGAATCGATGGCCTTCAGCCCGTTCCCCGTGATATAGCAGACCACAGTCTCGTCACGCGGTATGGTCCCGTCCTCGGCCATCTTCTTGAGCACGGCCACGGCCACCCCGCCGGCCGGTTCGGTGAATATGCCCTCGGTCCTGGCCAGCAGTTGTATGGCGTCGAGTATCTCCGAGTTGGTGCACATCTGGGCGTGCCCGCCGTACTGTTCCAGCCGCTTGAGCACGTACCGGCCGTCTCCGGGGTCGCCTATGGCCAGGCTCTTGGCTATGGTGTCGGGCCGCGCCACCGGAACTACCCGGCCATCCCCCCGGTATGCGTCCACCACCGGCGAGCACCCCTGCGGCTGGGCAGCGTGGGGGTGTATCACGGCGTGGTCGTCTATGAGGGAGGCGCGCTCCAGTTCCTCAAATCCCTTGCAGATGGCGTTCAGCATGGCGCCGCTCCCCACCGGTATGACCAAATGGTCGGGGGCCTGCCACCCCAGCTGCTCGGCCACCTCGAAGGCGAGGGTCTTGGATCCCTCCACGTAGTATGATCGCAGGTTTATGTTGACTATCCCGATGCGGCGGCTGTCCCCGATCTGGGCGGCTATGGTATTGGCGTCGTCATACGTACCGTCCACCGCGACGTAGTTGGCCCCGTACGACAGCGCCTGCACTATCTTGGCCATCTCTATGTCAGAGGGAGCGAATATGTGGCATGGCAGTCCCCCCCGGGCCGCATGGGCCGCCGTGGCCGAGGCCAGGTTCCCGGTCGATGCGCAGCCCACCGCTTTGAGGCCCAGCTCCCGGGCCTTGGACACGGCAACCCCGGCGGGCCTGTCCTTGAACGAGTATGTGGGATTCACCGAATCGTTCTTAATGTACAGGTTGCGGAGCCCCAGCCGCTCCCCCAGCCTCTCGGCCCGCAGCAGGGGGGTCATCCCGGCTCCTATGCTGACTATATTGGAACGATTCGTCACGGGGAGCAGCTCAGAGTACCGCCAGTAGGTGTGCTCCCGGGCGGATATCGCGTCGCGCGACACCGCCGATATCTCATATGCCACGTCCAGCGGCCCGAAGCACTCCTCGCAGACGTACCGGAATGTCATGGTGTAGTGGCGGCCGCACTCCCGGCACACCAGCGATTCCACTCCTGTCATGGTATGGCATCCAATGGCGGGGTTGATATTGGGTTCTAATATAAGATTAAGTAATACTTAATTTTTAATCTGATAATATTTAGTGATAACGGCATTACAGCTCATTGTGAAAGCACGTCCGCTCTCCGGTGTGGCAGGCCGGGCCCGACGGCCTCACCCGGTATACCAGCGCGTCAGAATCGCAGTCTGCCAGCACGCGCACCACCTCCTGGGTGTTGCCCGACTCCTCGCCTTTCATCCACAATCGGCGGCGCGACCTGCTCCAGAACCACGACTTCCGCGTCTCCATGGTGCGGTCCAAGGCCTCGCGGTTGCAGTACGCCAGGGTCAGCACCTCCCCGGTGTCGAAATCCTGCACTATTACAGGTATTATGCCGCCGCCCTTCTCAAAGTCCAAGGCGTCGGGGGCCACTCTCGCCACGGCACGGGGGGGCCGGGGCGGCATTATAACCGTACGGGCTTCTGCGTGGCGATCCGAATGAAGGCGGAGGGGCCACGACCATGCCCCGCTGCCGGCAGCGGGAGGTGCCGCCGGAGATGTGTCCGGGATTTATGGGGGGTGAGCGAAGTACTCTTATTCGCTACGGCGCTGTCCCATATATGCTGCCGATTGTTCTTGCAGCGGCAGCGGCGCTGCTGGTCGTACAGGCCGCCCACCAGCCCGCGGCTGCGGAGCCGGTCCTGTACGATGAGGGGCTGGCGCTGGAGGTATACGCCTCGGGGTTCTGCTGCCGCCTCACCGGCATGGAGTTTATGGGGGACGGCGACCTGCTGGTGCTGCAGAAGAACGGCCACGTCAGGCTGGTCAGGGACGGGCAGCTTTTGGCAGATCCTGTCCTGATTGTGGAGACCACCCCGGTCAGGGAGATGGGACTCTTGGGGATCGCCAGGTCCGGAGAGGCCGTATACATCTACTATACGGTCCCGGATGCCGATGGCAACCCCCTGTCCAACAGAATAGAGCGGTACTCGTGGGACGGGCAGTCCCTGGCAGACCCGGCCGTACTGATGGAGCTTCCGGCCAACACGTACCACAACGGCGGGGCGATGACCACGGGTCCCGACGGTCAGGTGTATGCTGTAATAGGCGACACGGGTAGGTATGGGCCGCTGCAGAACAAGGGCCTTGAGGGCATCCATCCCCCCGGCACGACAGACTATCTAGACACCAGCGTCATACTGCGGGTGGATCCGCCCGGCCCGTATTACGCGGTGGGGGTCAGGAACAGCTTCGGCCTTGCCTTTGATCCGGTAACCGGCACCATGTGGGACACCGAGAACGGCGACGATGACTCCGACGAGATCAACGTGGTGCCGGATGGCTTCAACAGCGGGTGGGAGGCAGTCATGGGCCCGGCGACGGAGGAGGGGCTGGCGCGAATGGTCGGCTACGAGGGCTACGAGTACCGGGACCCCGAATTTACGTGGCACCGCCCGGTGGCGCCGACCGGAATAGGGTTTGCAGATTTTGGAGCCGGCGAGTACGATGGTTCCGTCTTCGTGGGCGACTGCAATCAGGGGCGCCTCTACATGTTCAAGATGAACCAGGAGAGGGACGGGTTCGTCTTTACGTCCCCGGGCCTCCAAGACGGGGTGGCCGACGAGGGCGACTCCTTGGAGGAGATAGTTGTGGCCGAGGGGCTCGGGTGCATAACCAACATCCGGACGGGGCCCGACGGCTACCTGTACATGACCAGCTACTCCCACGACACGGTATACAGGATACTCCCCGCGTCCACCGGGCACGCCCAGCAGACTATAGAGCAGACCCCAACGGAGCCGGACGTGCAGCAGCCCGGGGAGGGCGGCGGATGCCTCATAGCCACCGCGGCGTACGGCACCGAGCTTGCCCCGCAAGTGCAGATGCTGCGCGAGATCAGGGACGGCAAGCTGCTCCCGACCGAGTCGGGGGCGGCCTTCATGTCAGCGTTCAACGCGCTCTACTACTCCTTCTCACCGGCGGTGGCCGACCTGGAGAGGGAGAGCCCCGCCCTGCGCGCCATAGTTAGGGGAGCCATGGCGCCGATGCTCCACTCCCTCTCCCTGATGGGTCTGGCCGACGGCGTCTCCGAGCAGCAGACCATACTCCTGGGGACCGCCGTAATCATGCTCAACGTCGCGATGTATGCGGGGGCGCCCGCCGTGGCCGCCCTCGAAGTGCAGAGGGGAATGGCCCGGCTGCGGGGGCGCCCGTCCCGGGACCATGCATAGAGCGGGGCCGGCGCCCTAAAGGGGGCGCCGAGGGAGGGCGCGGCGCATCACAGCCGCACGGGTATGCCCCGGCCGTCCAGAAACTCCTTGACGCTCCAGATTGCCCGCTCGTCGTAGTGGAATATGGAGGCGGCCAGCGCCGCGCCCGCCGCCGTCTCCTCGAATACGCGCGCCATGTGCAGGGGCTCCCCGCACCCCCCCGAGGCTATGACCGGGACCGACACGGCGTCGGCGACGGCCCCCGTCAGCGTGGTGTCATACCCCTGTTTGGTACCGTCGCTGTCTATGCTGGTGAGGAGGATCTCGCCGGCCCCCCGTCGGACGGCCTCCCGTGCCCACTGTACGGCGTCCAGTCCGGCCGCCCTCTTGCCGCCGTACGTGTGCACCTCGTACCAGAAGGGCCCGCTCTTGTCTGAGAACGCGGTCCTGTCCGGCAGCATGGAGTAGTTCTTCTTGGCGTCGATGGCCACCACCACGCACTGCCTCCCGAAGGTCTCCATCAGGGACGTTATGAGGGAGGGGTTCTCCACTGCCCCGGTGTTGGTTCCGGCCTTGTCGGCGCCGTTCAGCAGTATGTTGCGCGCGTCGGCCACCGAGGCCACCCCGCCGCCCACCGTAAAGGGTATGTCCAGCACCGAGGCCACGCTGCGGACCAGCCTGGAGATGGTCCGCCGCCGCTCCTCCGAGGCGGTGATGTCCAAGAATACCAGCTCGTCGGCGCCCCCCTCGCCGTACCGGGCCGCCAGTTCCACCGGATCCCCCGCGTCCCGGATGGACTTGAACCGTAGCCCCTTCACGACCCGGCCCGCCCGCACGTCCAGGCACGGGATGATGCGCCTGGTCAGCATTGCAGCGCCTCGGGTATGGTGATCATGTTCTCGTACAGCGCCTTTCCCAGTATCACGCCGTACGGGTTGAGAGACGATATGGCCCTGACATCCGACAGCCCCGAGACCCCCCCGCTGGCTATGGTGTCGGCGCCCCGGATGCGGCAGGCCTTTCCCAGCCCCTCCATGTCCGGGCCCTCCAGCGTGCCGTCCCGGGAGACGTCTGTCACTAAAAACTGCGTCGCCCCCGACTCCATGAACGACAGCACGGCCTGCTCCAGGCCCAGCCGGGACTCCCTCTGCCAGCCGTGGGTCACCACGCGGCCGTTGCGGTGGTCGACGGCGACGACCAGCCGGCGGCCGAACTCGCCTGCCAGGCAATCCAGGGATTTTGTGTCCAGCGCCAGCGTCCCTATCACCACCCGATCCACGCTGTCCAGTATGTCGCCGGCCGCCTGCACGCTGCGGAAGCCGCCGGCCGCCTGCACGGGTATGGAGACCGCCCCGGCTATCTCCTGTATAGTGTGGCGGTTCTCCCCCCGGGAGAGCGTCGCGTCCAGGTCCACCACGTGCAGCATGTGGGCGCCCTGCCCCTCCCACCTCCGGGCCACACCGGCCGGATCATTCCCGTATACGGTCTTTTTGGAAGGGTCCCCCTTGTACAGGCGCACCACCTGCCCCTCCATTATGTCTATGGCCGGTATGATCTTCATCTCTTGCACTCGCGCATAAAGTTGTCCAGTATGCGCCCCCCAATCTCCCCGGACTTTTCGGGGTGGAACTGCGTCCCCATGTAGTTGTTCCTCTCCAGCACGGCGGGCAGCTCTATGCCATAGTCGGAGACCGCCGTCACTGCCGAGTCGTCCCGGGGCCGCGCCATATACGAGTGCACAAAGTACACCCAAGAGCCGTCCTCCAGGCCGTCCAGCAGGGCCCCGGGCCGGCGCACCCGCAGTGTATTCCAGCCCATGTGGGGCACCTTCATGGTGTCGGGGAGTTGGATTGCCCGGCCGGGCACCACGCCCAGGCCGGCCTCCGTACCCTCGTCGCTGCCGTCCAGGAACACCTCCATTCCCAGGCATATGCCCAGAACCGGCGTGTTCTCCCCCGCAAAGCCGGAGACCTCCCCGGCGGAGAGTCGGCCCATGGCCGTGTCGAAGCTGCCCACTCCCGGCAGGAGCAGCCCGGAGTACTCCCCCGCCAGGCTGGTCACCACGTCCACCTCTGCCCCCCTCCTCTCTAGTGAGTTTCTCAGGCTGAAGATGTTGCCCGCCCCATAGTCGAAGAGAGCCAGGCGGACCATCACATCGTACCCTTGGTGCTGGGAACGCCGGCCCGTCGGGGATCCGGGGACACGGCAGCCCGGAGGGACACGGCCAGTGCCTTGATCGCCGCCTCGGTCCTGTGGTGGTCGTTGCTCCCGTAGGCCACCCGCACGTGCACGCACGCCTCCATGGCAGACAGCAGCGAGCCGAAGAAGTGTTCAATGTCCTCCCGGGGGACGCCCTCCACGGCGGGCCTCTCCAGCGAGAGGCACACCACCCGGAATGGGCGCCGCACCAGATCCACAGAGCACTCGGCCAGCGAGTCGTCCATCGGAACGGTGGCGTGGCCGAACCGAACTATGCCGGTCCTCTCCCCCAGGGCGTCGCGCAGCGCCATCCCCAGGGTGATGGCCGTATCCTCGACCAAGTGGTGGAGTATGCCGTCCAGAGACTCGGCCCGCAGGGTGACGTCTATGAGCGAGTGGCGGGCCAGCGAGACCAGCATGTGGTCGACGAACCGGTTCCCGGTGGAGACGTTGGCCCTTCCGGTCCCGTCCAGGTTCACCGACGCGGTGATCTCGGTCTCGCCGGTAGTCCGTCCCGCCTCGCCGGTTCGCTCCATGTTTGGTACGGCATGGAGCCGGAATTTAACAGCTGTGCGCGGCGCCTCCCCGGGTCAGCTCCGGAGCGTCTGCTGGTACCTCTTGCGGGACTCCACCACTATCTCCTTGGCGTCCCGGGCAGGCTTCCAGCCTATTATCTCCACCTTCTTGCCCTCCAAGTCCTTGTACACCTGAAAGAAGTGGGCGATCTCAGAGCGGTAGTGGTCCTCTATGGCCGTTATGTCGGTGGTGTGCAGGTAGCGGGGGTCGTTAGTGGAGACGCAGACCACCTTGTCGTCCAAGGCGCCGTCGTCCTTCATCTGGAGCAGCCCTATCGGGCGCGCCTCTATGAGTATGCCCGGAAATGTCGGGTTGGTCACCAAGACCAGCGCGTCCAGCGGGTCGCCATCCTCAGAAAGGGTCTGGGGCACTATGCCATAGTCACCGGGGTAGTGGAACGGCGAGAAGAGTACCCTATCCAGCTTGATCATGTTGTGCTGCTTGTCGTACTCGTACTTGTTCATGGATCCCTTGGGTATCTCCACCACGACGTTTATGATCTCCGGCATGTCGGTCCCCGTCTCTATGTCGTGCCAGTAGTTCTTGCTCACGTATGGCCCCCGCCAGTCTGGCAGTATATGTCTTGGCGGGCGCCACCGAACCGGCAGGTTAACCACAACCCGGAAAGAGGCGGCGCCTGCCGGTGGCCAGACCACCGTTTTCCGTTCCGCACGCACAATCCCGGCGTGCCCGCGTTTCCACCCCGGGCGCCGTGCCCGCCTTTTATAGTAGGGTGCCGCACCGCCACACCATGGAAGCCCACCCCCGGGACGTCCCCATCTCCAAGGTCTTTGAACTCAAGAACGTGGCCGACGCCGACGAGGCCGTCGACGAGATAGTGCGCACAGGCTTTGCCGGCCAAGATACCGGCTTCCGGGTGCTCATGCCAAAGGACCGGAGCACGGCCAAGCGGATAGGGTACCGGGTCACCACCGGCGTCTCCTACGGCCTGCGCAAGAAGGGCGACGCCCGCGACGTCAAATACTGGACATACCACCACGATGCGGAGCGCTACGCCATAGTGCTGGTGGACCGGGCCGTCGCCGAGCGCCTAGGCCTTTGACTCGAAGATGCGGTACAGCCGGGTCTGGCTGGCCAGTATGCCGGTGAGCAGCACCCCCAGTATTATGCCCCCCACCACGTCGGTGGGATAGTGCTGCAGTACGAAGACCCTGCTGGCAGACACCATCGCCGGATAGCAGAACAGCAGGTAGGCCCCCCGGGGGAACCGCTCGGAGAGCGCGTACGCCAGCAGCGTGGCTATGGCCATCGACCGGAGGGCGTGCCCGGACGGGTACGACGCGGTGAACCCGCCCTCGCAGAAGAGTGCGAAGGTGTCCCGGCTTATCCCCACCGGCAGGTACGTCGCCTCGTAGTGTTCAGATGGCCGATCCCGCTCCACCCCGCACTTGATATATCCGGCCAGAATGGTGGAGACCACCAGCACTATCATCAGCGCGATCCCGACGCGCCGGGTGCGGCGCAGCACCAGAAGCAGTATCCCCAGCCCCAGCATATACCAGATGTCCCCCGTCTCGGTGGCCACCTGGACCGGTATGTCCAGAAGGGGGTTTCCGCCCGCCTCCCTGGCCGCGGCCACGGCCGCCTCGTCGAACGGCGCGGTGGCGCCCGACATCACCGTAATGGTGAGGGCCACGAATAGGGCGGCCAGCAGCACCGCCGTCCTGGATCGGATGGGAAATACCCACGCCTGCACGGTATCGGCGGCTCGGTATTCTCTTTAATACTGTGCGGGGGCAGCGGCCTCTGCAGGGTTTTTATGTGAATTTTGCAGTATGGGTGCCGTATTGGGACGCGAGAAGTGCTCCATATGCGGGCAGGCCATTCAAAAGCAGTACATGCCCATGAAGGAGTGGCCGGTGTCCGGCCCCATGTGCGGCGCGTGCTACTCGGCAAAGCTGGACGAGCACTACCCCGGCAAGCACGTGCGTCTGGGCCGGTGAGACGGCCTAGATGTGGGCGTTGGCGCGCATGCAGTTCCACGCCAGCGGGTCGTCGCGGATGTCGGCCTCGGCCAGGAATGCTATGTCGGCGACGGTCTTCTTCCGCTTCAGCAGGTACACCTGGGTGGACACGAACCGGTCGCACGCGCACCCCTCCTCCAGGCACCTGGTATCGGTCTCGTCCGGGCCGTCGCCGGGGTCGTCTGCATGATCGCCTGCCGGGTGCTGGCAGTTGCAGACGTCTGAGTCCTTGACCTGGTACAGCGTCTTGGAAGAGTACTCGCCGAACCTCATGTAGGCCGCATCGCCATACCCGGCCTTGAACCGCTCGTAGTGGGGCGAGCGGGGCAGCCTCTTGTAAAAGGAGACGTTGGAGTCTGGCCGCCGGGACTCTGCGCCCATCATGAACCAGTAGCTGTCCGGCTCCTCCACGAAGCGTACCCGTATGGACGCGTCCGGCCACCAGTGGATCACATCCTGCCACAGCTTCAGCGCCGCCCGCCTGTTCCCGAACAGCGGGACCACGTTCATGCGCAGGTCAAAGTACCTGTACGCCACGCCCAGAAAGTCGTCTGACCACCGCAACGCCGTATGGCCACCGCCTTACCATATATGGTAATCGGGGAACCGCCTGCACGCACTCACCCCCCTCGCCAGTGGCGCGCACCGCCATATACCGACGTGCGTCTCAGGCCGGCGCCAAGGCCGTCGGCTGGTCCTGAACATGGAAACCCAGTTGGTGTCCTGCCCGGACAAGAGTGGGCCTGTGTCCACAGGACCTCTCCCTTACCTATAAAGTGCAGTCACCTCATGTGCGGCGCGGGTCTTGAGAAAGCTGATCGTGCCAGCGGCGTGCGCAGTGGCGGTCCTGTCCGCCGTCGCCATACTGGCCGCATATACGGATCCGCCGGAGGCCGGGCCGGAGATATCCGTCGACGAGGAGGCGCCCGGGGCCGAACCCCACGTTATCATGCCCACAAAGTCCTCGCGGCCCGGGTGCGAGGAGGACGGCCTCTGCTACATACCCGAGGCGGTCACAGCCGAGATCGGCCAGACCATAGTGTGGAGGAACGGGGACGCGGCGTTCCACAGCGTGACCTCGGGCACGTACGAGGAGCCCGATGGCCTCTTCGACAGCGGCTACATGGATCCCGACACCACCTTCTCTTACACATTTGACGCTCCCGGCACCTACGTGTACCACTGCACGCTGCATCCATGGATGTCCGGGGTGGTGGCTGTGAGGTGACGCCGCACAAGAAGAGAGGTGAGGAAGGGAGTCGAACCCTCTTGAATAAGCTCTGCAGGCTCACGCATAACCGTTCTGCCACCTCACCGCAAGGGCACAGTGCGCCGCCGGACATTTAAATCATCGAGGATCGCTGCTCCAGCATCTTTGAGGCCAGCCTCACGTCCTCGGCCCGGACGGTCTTGCGGCCCGCGTGGGTGGCCAGCTCCACGGCGTTCTGGGCTATCCGGCCGGCCATCTCCTCGGTCACCCGGCGCAGCTCGCTGGCCGACTCGTCGCTTACCCGGTCGGCGCCGCTCTTCTTTAGTATGCGGTACATGGGCGATATACCCATCTCCACGTCGGCCATCGGTTCCCCCTGCGCAATCAGAATAAAAGATTAAAGAGAAGAAAAAATCGTCAGACCATGCGCCATACGGCCCTGTACGATTCCCACATACACCTATCTGACCCGCATTATGCCGACGAGATGGAGTACGTACTGGAATACATGCGACGCACGGGCACGGTCGCCTGCTGCGTCTCCACCAACCCAGAGGACTCTGCGGCCACCCTGCGCCTGGCCGGGGACGTCGTGCTGCCGTTCGTGGGAATACATCCCCAGTTCGCCGGTGAGGATGTCGAGAGCATCAGGCTCATGGCCGAGTCGCACAGCATATCCGGCATAGGGGAGATCGGGCTGGATCCCACGTACGGCACCGACGGCCAGGCGGCCGCCTTTGAGGCCCAGCTGGAGATTGCCGAGGGGTTGGGCCTGCCCGTCTCGGTGCACTCACGCAAGAGCCTCGACGCGGTGCTGGATACGCTGACCTCGTACGAGTGCACGGCCTTGCTGCACTGGTTCGAGGGAAGCAAGGGGAGGCTGCGCCGGGCCGGCGACATGGGCCTGTACGTGTCGTACGGCCCGCTGGCCGTATACGCCACCGACAAGCGTCGGCTGGCGTCGCTGACCCGCCCCGACCGCATCCTAGTGGAGACCGACGGCCCGGTTCCGTTCTCAAGATGTTTTGATCACACTTCGGCGCACCCCGCATTCCTGCCCAGCGTAGTCTTTGCCTTGGCCGGGGCTCTGGGGCGCACCTACGGCTCCATGGCAGAGGTGCTCCGCTCCAACACCCGGGCATACCTGGGTTTAGACAACAGACCATATGCGTAATTCTCCCTAATATAATACGCCAGCATTATATGGCAAAAACCCTACGCTGCACCCAATCAGTGGTTCCTCCCGCAAAGACGGGTGATTGATCCAAATGCCTCAAATCTGACCCCCAAAAGCCTATCCAGACAGGTGTACG
>JAGWAW010000184.1 GCA_021296165.1 Nitrosopumilaceae archaeon
CCTGCCATGATCCGAAGTACTGTTTAAGATCCTAGACGCACTTTTCCTACCCATCACCCGGCATTGCGGGAGGAACCATACTCGGCAACAGTGAAATATTCGAGGAAACCATATGGAGGCAATGGTAACGGCCCTCATAATCCCGCTGATCCTGGCCTGCATAGCAGGCCTCGGCGGTTACCTGTTGTACCGATATGTGGTGTATGATGCCATGTGCAAGATGTCGGTAAACCGCATACTGAGCAGCTACGACATACGCAAGTCACCCGCCCAGATAATACGCGAGTTCCATGAGATCATCCGGGGCGAGAAGATATCCGAGAGGCAGGTGCGCAATCTGGAAAAGATGTACCGGCAGACAAACCCGGACCAGTTCTTGGAGATGTACGACGCCCTCCGCGAGAGAAGGTCTGACAGGTAGGGGCGCCCGAAACGGGATCAGGACGCGCACGGAGGCATACACGGCTTGAGCACATTCACGGCAGGATGTCCCATTCCAAGGTGTCCGGCGCCGCATTCAAGCAGCTTGGTGTCTGGTCTTTCGGAGGGCAATCCGGCGCCGCTAAGGGGATATAGGTATCTGTATGAAGGGTGTTCCGCCATCGCCGACCACCAAGGGTAACTGGCCGTCCCAAGCCTGTGTCTTTAGCCACTCCAAGTAGTTGGGGTTCTGGGCCAGAGCATCGTTGATTATCCTGATGGCTTCTGCCTCGCCGCTTGCCTTTGCTATGTTGGCGGCGGCCTCGCCCTGGGCCTGCTGCTCCTGCTGGCGCGCCTCCACCTCTATCCGAAGCAGGTCGTTCTCGGCCTTGAGGGCGCGCTGCTCGGCCTCCACCTTCGACTCTATCGCCGCGGCAAAGAGGGGGGAGAACTGAAAGTCGGTTATCGATATGACCTCGGTGGCTATGTTAAAGTTGTTCAGGCGGGTGGTTATCTCGCGCTCTATGTCAGCCTTGACCAGGGGCCGCTTAGTTATCAGCTCCTCGGCGTTGTAGTTGGCCGTCACCTGCTTGACTACCTCCTCGACGGCCGGCTGGATTATCCGGTTCTCGTAGTCGAGGCCCACGCTCTGGAACAGGGAGTGGACCGACTCCGGCGATGGATGGTAGTTCACCGTCACTGCAGTCGAGACCGTCTGCAGGTCCTTGGACGCGGAGGTGGTCGACTTTACGTACTTTAGCGTTCTGATCTCCATCTGTACTACGCTATCGGCAAACGGCATCACAAAGTGAAGCCCCTCCTCCAGAGGCGGCACGCTGGTGTCCACGGCGTTCCAGCGCAGTAGGACGCCCCGGTGTCCAGCATCTACGATCTGGACGGCGGAATATGCCACTAGCCCAATGGCGATCAGTGCTATTATACCGATGGCCACCCCGCGCGCGGCGCCCTTGTTCACCGATACGCTTGGTGACTGGTACCTAGACATAGTTATACAGACTAGGTTTGGTTATAAAAACCGTACCAGTGGAGGCCACGTACACGTTTAGGTTCAGCACTAGTATCGGATGGCTTTCATGGTGTGTTTGGTGCGATTTACGCGGCTTAACCATCACATGGCCAGATCATGCTCGGTATGCCTGTAAAAACTGTCAGACCAGTGCTGTAAAAGCGCTTTTTATGCATTTTCTGGCATCACGCTGAGCCTAAACGCATACGGATGCCACCATAGATATCGTCACCTAGATGACATCCTGGTTGCTGATCAAGATGAGTCGTCCCATAGATGGCTGACCGTCGCAATCCACATGCGTCTGATACCATAGTACGGTTGTGTGCCGGGCCCGAAGATTACCAGATCCAAGGACTGGACGTCCCTTCGAGCGGCATCTCACTGCCCAGCACGTCGACGATAGTCTGAGGCCGGACCACGCCGGTTCAACACTACAGGAGCATGAAGGTTGCGCAGATGATCACTAGAGGTTATGCGTAATCGCATAACTTGGCAGCATTGGGCTGCCCCGGCCCGTTCCGGCCGGCATCGCCCACCCCGGGTCCGCCCACATACCCACCGCCGGCGGGATTCTGGTGCACCGGTTTGTGTACCCCCGACAGGCCGGCCACCGTTGATGGATATTCCGTGTAGGCAGTTTTGTTTATATATGACCATATCCAATCAAAACCAATGAGTGGTACAAAAAACCCATACAATCCCACCGAACTCTACAACCAATGGTTGTCGCAGACCAAACAGATTCAAGACGAGTTCCAGAAGGGCTTTGACCGCATGACACAACAGTCCAACGACATCAGCAGGATGACCCAGACATGGCAGAAGGTCAGCGACCAAATGGAAGCCATGTCCAAGGC
>JAGWAW010000024.1 GCA_021296165.1 Nitrosopumilaceae archaeon
CCCAGGCTGCTTTTACCTTTTGAGGTGATTTTCACATCAATTACAGCGTGGGATGGCACGGAGAGCGTGGACAACCCCTTCGTAGCGGCTACCTTTAAAAGATAATTGTGCGTACTCATACCATGGGAGGTGCAAAGACGTACAGGAGATACGCCGCCCAAGTCGAACGTGATGACCCGGAGGCCGCCAGACTGCTCAGACGTGTGGCCGATGTGATGGAGTAGCAATTCGCTTTTCAACCGGGTACGGGCCCGGCGCCCAAGATGGGTGTCCCGTGGAGTGTTACTCCGTACCCATCTCGTCCATGAGGGCCAGGAACGAGTGGTGTCGCGGAAACTTTGCCAGCATGCGGGCGCACAGATCCCGGGCGCCCTTGACATCACCGCTCTCCCGCAGGATGTTGATCTGCATAAGGCGGACGTCGTTCGTGGACATGCTGTCGAACCCGTCGTCGGCCTCCTCGCACCACTCCAGAGCCTTTGCCGTATTACTCCGAGCCGCCTCTATGTCTACCATGAGGGTGCACGCGTAGTCGTACGCCTCGCCGTGGTCCAGCGTCTTCTGTGCCGTGGCGGCGGCCCCCTCTGTGTCGCCGGCCTTGAGGAGCAAGCGACCCCGGTTGACCCACAGGTAGGGATCACCCTGACCCGACCGCGCCTCCCACTCGCTGCAGAATCTATCCATCTCATCAATCCTGTCCATCTGGTACAGCATGTCGGCATGCTGGTACTCTATCTGGTCCTCGCCCTCCATCTGCTGCCCGGACACGGCCAGCGCCTCGTCTTGTCGTCCCAGCCGGAACAGCGCGTCGGCCTTTGCCATCAGCGGCATCGTTCGGGGTCCGTACTTGGAGATGATCTCGTCGGCCAACCTGATGGCCTCCTCAAACATTCCCTGTCTGTTCAGGTTGTTAACCTGCGCCTCCTCCACGACCCGCTCCATGTTGGCTCTGACATCATCCATGGATCCGGGCATCTGGCCGCGCCTGCCTGCCTCCTCGGGCGCCCGCTCGCGCCTTGCGCGGCCCTCCCGACCCTTGGCCCTCCATCCCAATGGGGGATTCTTGATCTTTCGCCGCTTGCCCATCCGCCCGCCATTCACACTAGGCTGCTATAAAAGGTGGAGCGGCCCTCCCGGCCTGGATCCGGCGTCCGCCACTTCCATGGTTGAGGGTTTAAATTAGGATTGTCGGGAGTCGCATCCGTACATGAAACCCATTGTCTTGGCACTGCTGGCGGCAACATTAGCTACTACTGCGGGCATGGCGGGAACCGCCTATGCGCAGGATGGCTCGGCCGCCGGATCTGACTCGATGAAAATACTGGGTGCCGGCTTGGCATTTGGTTTGGCGGCATTTGGCGCGGGCATAGGCCTAGGCCAGGTGGGCGCAGCGGGTCTTGCGGTGATCAGTGAGAATCCAGCACTTCAATCAAAGGTATTCATCTTTGTCGGCATGGTGGAATCCATCGCGATATACGGTATCGTCATGATGTTCATCATACTGGGGCAGTAAGCAGACCTACGATTTTTGTATACTATGGCGTCCCTAGGCGCCCTATCTGCTGTACTCCAGCGTCTCCACGTCCAGGAGCCTCCGGCAGTACCGGCACTGGAACTTCTTGCCGGTCTTGTCCACCACCTCCATGACCGACTCTATCATCTCGGCGCTTCCGGTTATGCAGCTGGGGTTGGGGCAGCGGAATATGCGGTCGATGGCGTTGGGCAGAGAGACCCGCCGCTTCTCGGCCAGCTTGTAGTTCCGGATCTTGTTGATGGTGGCATTGGGGGATATCACGGCCAGCTTGTTGGTGTCGTCCTCCTCCAGAAAGCGGTTCTCCACCTTTACTATGTCCTTCTTGCCCAGCTTTCCGCTGGGCACGTTGAGGGCCACCGTGACCAAGCCCCCGTCGGATCCGTCTATGCCCAGCGCCTCCAGCACCCGGAGGCCCCGGCCCGTGTCTATGTGGTCTATGACGGTCCCCTGGCGTATGCGCCGCACCAGCAGCTCGGAGGTGTCCATACCCATAAATCACACATTTGGTGGTATATATCATGGCGGTGTCATGAATCCCTTCCACAACCAGAGCGTCGTATCCATCCGGGACTTGGGGAGGGACCGGCTGGAGGCCGTATTCGAGGCCACCGACCGCATCCGGACCATGCCGCCGGAGCGCAGGCGCGAGCTGTGCCGGGGGCGGACCCTGGGGTACGTCTTTTATGAGCCCAGCACGCGCACTAGGCTGAGCTTCGAGGCGGCCATGTCGTCGCTGGGGGGCAGCTCGCTGGGACACGCGGACGCGGCGTCCTCCTCTGCAAAAAAGGGCGAGAGCCTGGCTGACACGGTCCGCACCATATCGGCGTACTCGGACGTGGTGGTGCTGCGGCACCCGCTGGACGGCTCCAGCCGGTTCGCCGCCGAGGTGTCGTCCAAGCCGGTCATAAACGCCGGCAGCGGCACCGAGGAGCACCCCACCCAGGCGCTGCTGGACATCTACACCATAAAGAAAGAGAAGGGCAGGGTGGATGGCCTCAACATAGGGATAGTGGGGGACCTGAAGCACGGCAGGACCGTGTACTCCTTGCTGTACGGCCTCTCGGGGTACGACGTGAACGTCCACCTGGTGTCGCCCCCGTCGCTGAGGATCCGGCCCGAGTTCGCGTACGGCACCAAGAGGCGCATGAAGATGTCCACGTACGGCGACCTGGGGGAGTGCGCCGGGGAGATGGACGTGCTGTACGTAACCCGGATACAGAGGGAGCGGTTCGCCGACGCCGAGGAGTACGCGAAGGTCCGTGGCAGCTACGTTGTGGGCCTGGATATGCTGCGCCGCATGAGGCCGGACTCGATCATAATGCACCCGCTGCCCCGGGTCGACGAGATCGCCCCGGAGGTGGACTCCACGCCGCACGCCCGCTACTTTGAGCAGGCAGAGTACGGCAAGCACGTGCGCGCCGCCCTGCTGCACCTGCTGCTCAATAAGGACGCATAGGGGCATACGGGCCGCGCGGGGCTGCCATTTCCGGTCAGGCGGTGCAGCGCCGCCGGTACAACCCCGTGTCTATAATACGCCCACCCTGAGTGACCGCGCGGCGCGTATCTGTGCCCGCCCGGGCCACGGGCTCGACGTACCGCCGGGGGCACCAACCATATATTGGAACGGCTGCACCGTATGTTCGTGGAGCCCCGCACCATACCCGTATTCCCGCTGGACTTGGTGTTGTTTCCACGCCAGGAGCTGCCTCTCACCGTATTCGAGCCCCGCTACAAGCAGATGGTCGAGGACTGCATGATGGGGGACAAGCTGTTCGGCGTGTGCCTGGCCGGCCGGGACAGCATAGAGGGCTGGCGGGCCCCGGTCCGGGTGGGGACCATGACCAAGATAACATCGTGCCGGGACGAGGGGCTGGACGGGCTGCGCCTGAATATAGGGACGGTGGGGCGGGGGCGGTTCCGCATACTGGAATTGGTGCCCCCCTGCATGGAGATGCCGCCCGACTATGACCCCGCCTCGCTGGAGGGCCACCGCCGGTTCGCCGAGCTGCACCAGAAGGCCGGGGGCGGCAAGGCGTACATCCGGGCCCGGGTGGAGATGATCCCCGAGATGGACCAGAGCATATCCGTCTCCCAGTGGAAAAGTATGGTGGATGCCTGGAAGCGCCAGGCGGCGCGTAGGGCGGACCGGGGCGTGGACCCGGAGTCGCTGGACATGCACCTGGACATGCATCTGAAACAGTACTATCTGGCGACTGACACGCCCACCCCCGAGTACGTGTACTCGCTGGCGGCGCTGGGCGCCGGCTCGCCGGAGGACCTGCAGCCCATACTGGAGGCCGACACCGCCGAGGACTTGGTGGAGAGGGTGGTGTCCCTGATGGAGGCCGACTAGATGGGGAGCACAGGGCTCCTGCTGGCATGCCTGGCGTGCGCGGCGGCGTGCGCGGCGGCCCCGGCCTTCGGCCACGGCCTGGGACTTGACACCCTGACCGCCACTGTGGGCGGTGCAACGTATGAGATTACGGCCCAGCTGCCCGACCGGTTTGACGACGACTCCAAGATACTGGTCGTGACCGTGCGGGACACCGCCCTGCCGGAGACCCCCGACGTGGTGCTGCACATGGATGTCATGCACGGGGGCGGGTCCATACTGCAGGACACGTTCCTGGCCGAGGGCGGCTCCCTGAGCCTGGGGATAGTCACCGCCGACGGCGAGGTGCGGCTATCTGGCGAGCGGCGGTCGGGCGCCCTGGCCGGCTCGCCGGAGGTGACCGGGCCGGTCTTCGGATCCGGTGGGCTGTACACCATACAGCTGCGGATAGAGTCGGTCGGCGGCGAGGCCATGCCCGACAGTGGGGTGCACACGCTGGATCTGCTGGTGCAGGATCCGGCCCGGCACGCCGGGGTGTCGCTGGACGGCGGCGAGGCGCCCTTCACCACCAAGTCGTACTTTGATACGGTGTCAGAGTTTGCGTATGATGCGGAGACCGGAACGGTGGATCTCCGGATGCCGTTCGACTGGTCGGCGGGCCGCGTCTCCCACATTCCGGTGCTGCACATGGAGGTGCACTTCCCCAAAGATCTGGAGGAGTTTGTGACCCGGGGGTACAGCGGGAAGGTCAACGGCGTGGACCTGTTCCGGTCGTCGGTGACGGTGGACGACTTTAGCACGCCGGAGGAGCGCACGGTCCACTTTGTGCTGCTCCAGGACCACCTCAATATCATAAAGGCCCGGATGGAGCGGCCCGGCGGGCAGCTCCCCGACCACATGGTGTTTACGCTGCAGAAGACGCAGGACATCCGCAGCCAGCTGAGCGCCTTTACCCAGAACGGGGACTATCAGGTGGACATGACCTGGGAGCCGGAGCTCATACTCCCAGACCAGAGCACCAAGTTCATCTTTACGATACGCGACGCGTACACCGGGGAGACGATCCGCAACTCGGGGTACGACTTTGTGCTGGTGCGGGACGGCAAGGTGATACACCGGGAACAGGGCGTGGCGGTGGTGGGCGGTGACTTTAGGGAGTATATGTTCACCGAGGAGCAGGCAGGCGCCGCCGCCGTCCGCATAGAGAACATACAGGGTACCGGCCAGCATGTGGAGTTCACGTTTGCAGTGGCCCCCGAGTTCGGCGCGGCGGCGGCCCTGGTGCTGGTGGCGGGGGCAGGCGCCGTGGCGGCGCTGTCCCGGCTTGGGATGCTGGGCTGGCGGCCGGCCGCCACGGCGCGCTAGGCGCCGCATGTTCGGGGATGCGGCCTGCCGCCACGCCGGCATGCGGCCGCCGGCCCGGACTCAGTTATGACACTGAGATGTCGCCCTCCGGTATGGTTTTCGGGAGTTTCACCGCCAGACCGGATGCGCCTGCACATTCGGCGCCCTGTCTGGGCTTGGAGCATGATGCCGGGAGGCCGCCCCTCCGCGGGATGCCGCCCCGGGGAGCCTATTTCAGTTTGGCAGCGTTTTTTGCACGGGTTTGCTGGACTGTTGCATCTGCGCGGCCTGTTGCACGCCCGGTTCTCGTCGGTGAATCTCTCGGCACCGGGGCATGCGTCGGCCTCGATAAATGCCAAGAGGCGGCCGCGATGGTCTCCGGCACGGTATGGCCCTGATGGTATGGTCTGTCCTTGATGCCCGCGACTGCCGTCTTCCTCCTGCCCTTGTCGGCGCGCCCGTTCTCGCGCCCGCCCAGATCACCCGTCCGCCTATCTGGCGCCGGCCATCAGGTCCGGCCCCGCCAGGGTGCGCCACACCCCCCTGAGTCTGTGCAGCAGGAACCACGCCGAGCTCTGGCTTATTCCCAGATCCCGGCCCAGCCGCGTGCTGGATATGCCCTTGGGCCGGGTGGCGAGCAGGTATGTGGCAATGGCCCAGCTTCGGTAGCTGATCTTGGAATGTTCCATGACCGTACCGATCTTGACGCTGAAACGCCTGTCGCACTCGGAGCAGTAGTACGGCATACTCGGGTGCTTGGTGGTGCAGGTGTATCCGTATCCGCATCGGGGGCACTTGCGGCCGTCCGGCCACACGTTTCCCTCCAGCCACTCCATCGCAGCCTGGTCATCTGGAAACATGTCTAACAGATCCGGCAGGGACAGGTCCTTGTATTCGGGCGAGCCCGGGCCGCCTTTTGCCTTTGTGGACTGTTCGTCCATGCTGGTATTGTGTCTAGTTAGTACTTAACCTGTATCTATCAGATGGTTCCCTTAACTAAGCGCAGTTATTACATGCATTAGGGTCTCCTAGCCGCAAGTGAAATATTTCAATGTTGTAGTGCTGGTTCTGCTGGCGGCGGCCGTCTTGGTGATGCCTGCCGCCCTTGCAGACCACGCGCAGGTCGCCATAACCATAAACCCATACCATGCGGGCTGCACAGGCGCCGATGCCTGCTATGCTCCCGGCGCCGAGGTGGCCGTTGACGTCGGCGGTGAGATAGCCTGGACCAACGGCGATGAAATACCCCGGCGCATAGCCGGCAGCGCGGTGGGTGGTGGGCTAGCCACCATCGACTCGGGCGCGTCCGGCACAATAACGCTGGCTCCCGGAGAGACCTACAGCTTGAGATTATACGAGGCGGGAACGTACGGCTTTCACGATCCAGATTATCCACAGATCACCGGAACCGTCACCGTTCAGGCTCCGGGCGATGCCGACGACGCACACGAGCACGACGCCACAGAGCATGATGACACGTACGCCCGCACCATCACGGTGGGGGGCGTGTTCGATTCCAGCGGCGACTGGTCTCTAACGGGCGGCGAGATCAAGACCGCCGCGGAGATGGCCGAGTCGGACTTTAACGGATTTCTCCGCACCATCGGGGCGGACTGGAGGCTCGACATAATCTACGAGGACAGCCAGACCAGCGGTCCGGTGGCGCTGGAGAAGGTGCAGTCACTCAACGCCAGGAATGTGAAATTACTGGTGGGTATGGCCCTGAGCTCGCACCTGCAGGTGGCATACCAGTACACAGCGAACAACGATATGCTCGTGTTGAGCTGTTGCTCGACTGCGGCGCACTTGGCTATAGACGACCACATATTCCGCCTCCGACCCGATGACAGCCGGCAGGCACCTGCCATGAACACCATGCTGCAGAACGCCGGCATAGAGGTGCTTTACATGGTAAACCGGAACGACGCTTGGGGCGATGGCTTCCGGAAGGCCATCAAAGATGTATACGGCGGCACATTCGTGGAGGGGGTCAGCTACGATCCAGCCCAGAGGGACCTTTCTGCAGCGGCCGCCCTGATAGATCAGGAGATAGGCGAGCTGATCGCCGAGCACGGCGCCGACAAGGTCGCCGTATTCTACGTGGGCTTTGATAAGATAATACAGCTGACCGAGATCCTAGAGAACTACGAGAACGCCTCCAAGGTAAGGTGGTTTGGATCCAACGTGCAGGCCGACGCGGACCAGTATCTGGACAATCCCGCCTCTGCCGAGTTCTTTGAGACCACGAGATTCACGGCCGTAAAGACCGTCACGCCGGACAACCCCATACGCCAGGATCTGAACGAGAGGATCCGGGAGATATACGACAGGGAGCCCAGCATATACAGCCATTCGGCGTATGATTCGGTGTGGCTTCTCGGATATGCCATACACGTGACGCAGAGCACCGACGCGGACACTCTTAGGATGGTCATTCCGTTGGTGGCCGAGAGGATGGAAGGCTCGTTTGGCAGCCTGCGGCTCACCGATGTAGGCGACGTGGCCTCAGAATACTACGAGGTGTGGATGGTACGGGACGGCGAGTGGGTGCGCGAGTACGACATCGCCAACGTGGCCGAGTAGATTTTTGTTATTTTAGTCTGGAGCCGCCGGCCCATCCCGCCCGGGAGAGGGGCGCACATCCACTAACACGCCGATTCATCATATCCCGCGCAAAAAGGCCGACGACGTGATGAGCGCGCCCGGGAGTGCGGACAATCTCGTAGCCGGCTGCACATAGGCTGCCTTGCGGTCTTTGACATTACGGTTTAATGGCAAAATCAACATTCAACGGAACAGGTGTAAATCTGGGCGATCAGATCCCCGCAGGTTAAATACGGCCTGCCAGCATGTCGTGCATGGCAAGGTGGACAAAGGGGTCGACCAGGTTCTCCGTGTCGGTGACTCCCAGCGTCCAGACCCGTACCAGCCTGTGCCACATCCCCAAGCCGGTCCTGGACAGGCTGGGCAACCCGCCCGGCCTGACGTTTGTCTTTGCCGAAGACGGCCGCATAGTCGTGCGCGCCTGGGACAAGACGGGGAGCCGCTGCTCCTGAACTATGATCTACACATTGTTGCCATCGGCCGCGGATGCTATAACGCCCCGGCAGAACAACGTATATTGGAAGGGGCCGCCATAGCACCACATGGGCGAGGAGGCCGTACTGCCAAAGGATGTCCGGCATCTGCACCCGGAGTGGTTCGAGCACCCGACCCTTCTGGGGTACCCGAAGGGCGCCCGGAGGCAGTACCGGCATGGCAACCTGCACATCCGGGAGTATGACGACCATGTCACGGTACACGAAGACCGGTTCGATCCCCGCACCGAGCCCCTGAAGCATGTGGTGCACGAGGCACCCGAGCTGCTGGCCGGGGCCGCGTGCGGGGCCTTGGCCGGCGGGTACGCATACAAAAGGGCGAGGGATCTCACCGGCTCGGCGGCGGCCGGCGGGCTGGCCGGGCTGGCGGTCGGCGCGTTCGCCTTCGTTCTGGGGGCGTACGCGGCCGACAAGCTCCGGGAGGCGTAGCGCGCCCTGCCGGCGACCCGGACCATACTGGTCCTCATCAAGCTGGTCCCCGTGGTGCTGGCGCTGCGCCGGGACAGGAAGCGGTGGTCCCGCGGCCGCACCGGGAAGTCGTACGCGCGGAACGCCCGGCGGGCCCTCGATGCCTTCGTCTCGCTGGGCCCCGTCTACATCAAACTGGGCCAGTGGCTCTCGTCCAGGGCGGATATACTCCCCCAGCCCTACATGGTGGAGCTGGCCAAGCTTCAGGACGACGTGCCCGCCGCGCCCTTCGAGAAGGTCAGGCCGGTCATAGAGCGGGAGCTGGGCCCACTCTCGGAGGCCTTCGAGTCGGTGGACACCACGCCAATATCGGGCGCCTCTCTGGGGCAGGTGTACCGGGCCCGGCTGGGGGGCGAGGAGGTGGTGATAAAGGTGCGCCGCCCCGGCATAGAGGAGGTGGTGGAGACCGACATAGCCGTGCTCCGGCGGGTGCTGCCGGCCGCCCTCTCGTTCGTGGACCCGAACCTGCGGTTCTCGGCCAAGGCCATGCTGGCCCAGTTCATAGAGTCCATACACGAGGAGATGGACTACGTACAGGAGGCCGCCAACCTGACTGCAATCCGCGGCCGCATGGAGGGGTACTCCAACGTTATCATACCATCCGTGTACGGGGAGCGCTCCTCCCAGAGCGTCCTCACCATGGAATATCTGCCGGGCATAAAGGTGACCGACGTGGAGTCGCTGGAGGAGGCCGGCGTGGACCGGGCGCGCCTGGTCACCGACATCCACCGGGTATTCTTTACCATGCTGCTGCGCCACTCGGTCTTCCACGCGGACCCGCACCCCGGCAACATCTCTGTCACCACGGACGGGCGGCTCATACTGTACGACTTTGGAATGGTGGGCCGGCTGGACCGGCAGACACGCCTGCGGCTCATACGGCTATACCTGGCGCTGGTGGACCGGGACCCGCCCCGGACGGTCAACGCCATGGACGAGCTGGGGATGCTGGCCCCCGGCTACAACCGCTCCGTGATGGAGAGGGCCATCCGGATGACCGTCGAGGCCATGCACGGCCGCAAGCCCGACGAGATGGAGGTGCGGGGACTCATGGAGCTGGCCAACCGCACCATGAGCCGGTTCCCGTTTCTGCTCCCCAAGAATCTGGCGCTCTACATGAGGATGGCCTCCATAATAGAGGGCATATACAAGACGCACAAGGTGGACTTTAGATTCGTCCCCGTACTGCGTGACATACTGGAGCAGGAGAACCTGGCCCGGGACGGCTACATGGAGGAGCTGAAGAACACTCTCCGGCGGGTGGCCGGATCCCTGGACGCGGCCGTCTCGCTGGCTCCTGAGATGCGCCGCTTCTTGGATGAGTACAACTCCAAGAGGCCCGGCCGCTCGCTGCTGGGCGGCGGCATATTCTGCTCGGTGGTCTTCTTCGGATCCGCCTTGGTGTACATGGCCGGAAGAAGCGAGGGACTCATAGGCATGGCGCTGTCCTTCATAATGATGTGGCTCTTCGCCCGGCGGCGCTAGCCTATGGAGATGTCCCTGCCGCTGGAGGGCACCGGGACCGTTACGGTCAACACCCCGTCCTGAAGCGAGGCGGGGCATTCGGGCTCCTCGCCGCGCCGTATGTGGGCGGGCAGTCTTATGCGCTTCTCTATGTGGTTGGGGCGCTGCGCGTACACGGCCTCTTGGGCATCGGCATCACGCCGGGCGCCCACATGGAGGACGCTCCCCTCCAGGCTCACCCGGATCTGGTCCTTGGCAAAGCCGGGCAGGTCCACCACCACCCGGATCTCGTTCTGGTTCCGGTACACGTCCACGGGGGGCAGCACGAACCCGTAGAAGTCGCGCGTGCGGCCGCTCACCTCCCTATCTAGGTCCTTTCCCAGAAACTGTATCACCTCGGGCAGGAAGCCGCACCCGGTGCGGCGCCTAGCCTCCTTGGCTGCCTCCCTGGCGGCGCCTCGCATCGTTCCCATGGGTAGTGTGAGGCGCTTTTCAGATATAAACCTGGCGTATTCGGGTTCTGGTGCAAACACGGGTGCTGTCACGCTCACAGACGTTGTGCCTCACTCCAGAGCAGAAACCCCGCCAAGCACCCATTCCCGGCGCGCCCATTCTTTCGGGGGTTATCTAGTCAGGACTACAGTACTCTAGTGACCCGGCGCCTTATCTCGGCGCCCTCGCGGCAGCCACTCTCCTCAAGTTTTTTCTCACATTCGCGCAGATCCCAAATCGTCCCCATGGTTATCATTCAAGCAGGTTCTCGTGCAGATTCGGGTGCTCGCCGGCCCGCTTGGCCGCGGCCGGCAGTCGGGGACGGCTGCACGGCAAGTGGCCATCATCCAGTATCCGCGTTTGTACAAGAACCTGTATTCGAGAGACTGTAAGATCTACGTGTGACGGCGAAGGCGTCATCACACACAGACGTTACAGTCCCATGCGTACATCGATAAGCAGAGGTTTGGCGGCAAGTACTTTCCAAGCGTCGAGATGACTCTAGTGATCGACGGCCACCTAGAGTGGACGACCACCGTCAAGACGGGGAGATGAGCGGCGCATGGCCGCCGGGATGGGAGCGGTTCCCCTTAGCGGAGCCGGGGCTGCCCTATCAAATGAGGGTGATATATCGCGTCCAACACCTCTCGCCTTTGGCAAGGGGGCCATGTAGACCTAAACCGACTGGAGATCATAATCGCGAGAATATGAGACCAAGGCTGGCATCACTCATACTACCGTATGTTGTAGACAAACTTGAAACCGAATCCGCAACTGACAATGCCCGCTATTATAATGCCCAGCACCGTCTCGGTGAACGCGTCGGCTGTTGGGTGCAACACGAAATACACAACCACGACGGCCCACACCATCACAACGGTACACAACCACACTATTTTCATAAATTGTAGTGCTTTGTCGGCTGTGCCTTCAGCATTCACATTGCGGAACTCGTCAGGGTTGGTCTTTTCACGGTCGCGCGTGTCCGATGGCCGCGGTTCTACCGGATCGCGCGGCGGGATTGCCGTCTTGTGGTCATCTGGCATTGTGTTCAGAAAGATGCCGATAGAAATTGGCTATGGATTCCGTTGGTATTATGTTGTTGTGGCCGGGCCGATATGCCTTGCTCCACGGGGTGCCCTTTCGATGCGTCATGTCCACCAACTCACCACCAGTGCACTGGCCGTATTGTTCCAGCACGCCACCCACGACTCCGGCAACTTTCGCGCCTATGATTTCGAGCAGCTCCGTCCTGCGCCCAACGGCCGCATCCCTGTTGTCCAGTGAAGTGCGGCACATGTCAAGCATCCCAATCGGGGTGCGGCCCCAGCCTTGGTATGTTTCCCACACGGTGCGTATCACCGGTCCGTACTTCCATGCTTCTATGGGGCTGTAGAACGCCGGCTCGTCCTGTCTCTGCAGAACAAACCCGTTGGTGATATATAGCTGCTTGTTCAGCTGGAGCTGGTCTAGATTCAGGCCGTGGTCGAGCTTAGCGGTAGCCAGCATATAGTC
>JAGWAW010000025.1 GCA_021296165.1 Nitrosopumilaceae archaeon
GTAGTATTTAAAGGCGGTTTTGTTGCCCGGCCAACCGGCGTGCGCACTCGGAGGGCTTGTCGATTGTGAATATTCCCCCATGTACGGCGGGTACATGTTTGGCGCAGGCTACTACGATTCGGATCTGGACTAGAGATCTGCCGGCGCGTTCTGGAATCTGCCATCTCGAATACACATACCGAACCAAGAAAGTTCGTGATGGACTGACCGCTTCTGGGCGGCAGATTCCGCCGGGCCGCCCCGCATCAGGTTTGCAATCCGCAACGGCTACGTAGTTGAACGATCCTATAAACATGGTCGTATCATGCTAATTACTTTATAATACGATATTAGTGTTTGACAAGGAAGCAGTCGAGAACAGTGGTTTCTGGCGTCACGGATCCTAAACGTACACGCGAACCGTCGGGACAGATTTTTTTAGTGCGCCGGGTATGGTCCGGCGATGGTGTTCGGCTGGGGAAAAAAGAAAGCGCCCCCTCCGGCGGAGACGGTGGTACGCATACGGCTGGAGGAGGCGCCCGGCACGGCCGGGGAGGTGCAGGCCAAGAGATCCCAGAACGTGGTAACGGAGGCGTCCAACATACTCCACGGCACCAACGACCTGATCCGGGAGCTGACGCGCATACGCCAGGAGCTGGAGCGCGACGACCTGAACATGGACGACGTGGACAAGAGGATGCGGCCGCTGGTCACCCGGGGAAAGAGGATGCTGGTGGACGCCCTGCGGAAGAATGCCGTGGAGATAGAGCCCATCCGCGGCCCAGACGACATGGCGCGGGTGGCCGGGGAGCTGGAGCACCGCCTCAAGCGGCTGGGCAACATACTGGGAAAGCAGACCCGCGTGATACACATATTCGCTGAAAAGTACGCGCTGCGCCTCAAGCAGATACTGGAGGAGGTGGAGTCAAACCGCAAGTCCATACTGGGCCTGTCAGGACGCCACCAGGCCGATACAGGGGTGGCCAACGGGGTGGCCAACGGGGTGGCCAACGTGCGGGCCCTGGAGGTATCAGTACGGGAGAACGCCCAGAAGCACGATGCGGCCGAGGCAGAGGCGCGCAGGCTGGACATCCAGATGGCCAAATTGGCCTCCGAGATGGAAAAGTTCCGGGAGTCGGACGGATACTTGCGCCTGCTGGAGCTGCGCCGCGAGATGGAGGAACACGAGGACACCAGGTCGAGGCTCTCCGCGGATATTGCTGCCCGGTTCACCAGCATATCGAGGCCGCTGGGCAGGTACGAGAGGATCTCCGCCGACAAGGAACAGACGGCCCTTCTCCTGAAAGTGCAGCGGAACCCATACGACGTGATGAACCGCCGCGAGATGGGAGCGGTCACCGAGCTGTTGGGGAACGTACGTCGGGCAGTCGTCGGCGGCTCGATATCGGTGAAGGATGTGAACAAGGCCACCGAAGCCATAACCAAGACCGTGGAATGCATAGAGGGGTATGTAGACAGGGTCGAGGGCGTCGAGGCAGACATCCGGGGGACACGGAAGATGATAGAGGAGGCCGAGCCTGTCCGGCTGCACGACATGGAGCGGGAGATGGCCTCGCTGCAGGAGTCCAAGGAGACGACGGTACGGAGAGCCGCCGAGACCATGGCCGCCGTAAACCTGGCCGTCCGGTCCATACCCGGCGAGGTGGCCGAGGTGCAAAGGGCGCTGCTCCGGCTGACCGGTACCAAGTACAACATCACATACGAGGGGCCCGGCCCCCAATAGCGGAGGGCCGTGTCTGATTGCTCTTCAAGAAGAGGAACTTTAGGAGGCGCGTCAGCATAAGCCGGGAGGCGATGGACGGCATAATATCATACAGCAAGATAAGACACCCCAACGAGGCCATCCTGATAGTAAAGGGCAAGTCCCGCGACGGCCACATCATGGTGGATGGGCTCGTCATACCGCCGTTCAGCCACTCAGGGCCCACCTTTGCGGGGTTTCCGCACTCGTTCCTGCCGTTTGACATGAGCTACGTTGGAACGGTGCACTCGCACCCTGGAGGGACGGCCGAGCCGTCAGTGACGGACCTGAACAACTTTTTTGGTCTGGTGTCGCTGATAATAAAGTGGCCGTACAGGGACCAGGACATATTCGCCTGGAACAGCAAGGGCGACGGGATAGAGCTGTCTATAGGATGATACCCGCCCGCGGCCACATACTCCACTATATGGACGCGGCGTACGTCGCCGTGGGAAATGTAGCTCCGGGACCGGACCGGCGCCGTTCCAAGTAGCCCGCAGCGGGCCACACTCCATAGTCTGCATGCGTGTAGAACGCCATCGGGGGGCCAGTATTTTCCAGCCATGAAGGCCCGGTACAAGAACCGCCCGAAAGGGTACCGCCACACCAGATACATCGTCTGTGGCCGGCCAGTCCGGGCATGGCTCCGTATGGTCTCTAATCATGGAACGTGTTCCCGTACTCCGCCGCGACTCCTCATCCGTCATTCCCCGTCTGGCGCTACATAGGAGTGTGCATCACTACTCCCCGGTGGGGCTCGCCCCACAGCGACTGAAAAAATGCAGGGAGCAGGTTTGACGTTTTAGAAGAGCCGCACCAAGACCGTTCCCGTGTGCCTGACGGCAAGCAATCCTCCGCTCGGCATGATTGGGGTAGTCCCAACAACCCTCCCCGGCGCCGGTTCCCTCAAAACACGGTGACGTCGCCCGGTGCCGGCTCCCTCCGAGAGGGCACGGCGGCCCCGTGCTCTGACTTGTGGTGTTTTCGGAGCGACTCCACGTCGGCGAACATCTTGTGGCACGCATAGCACTTTGGCCTGTCCTCGTCGACCAGTGGCATCACCATGCCTGTTCCGGGCAGGCTACCAAATTATACCTTGACACGGCCAGCACCCCTCAAGGAATATAACGGCGGCTCGCGTCACAGCATATGTTGCAGCTGGTCAATCACTCCGAGCCCTTGGAGAAGGCGCTGGCCGGTGAGGAGCTCACATTCCAAGACGGGATGGAGTTGATGTCGACGGACCTGCACGTAACCGGGGCGGTGGCCGACCTCACGCGGCAGCGGCGCGTCGGCGACGACGTCACCTTTACCGCCTCGTACTACATGAACTACACCAACGTCTGCGCCGCCAGCTGCCAGATGTGCGCCTTCTACCGCAAGAAGGACGATGACGACGCCTACACCCTGACGCCCGGCCAGATAGAACAGCGGGTGGCCGCCGCCGTGCAGATGGGCGCCACCGAGGTGCACATAGTGGGCGGATTCCACCCCAGCCTGCCGCTGGAGTACTATGAGGAGATGATGCGCACCATCAAGTCCCGGCACCCCGACCTCAACATCAAGGCACTCACCGCCGCGGAGATATTCTACCTGTCCAAGCTCTCCAAGACACCTGTGCGCCGCATACTGGAGAGGCTCCGGGACGCCGGGCTGGACACGATGCCCGGGGGCGGAGCCGAGCTCTTTCACCCCGACATACGCGGCCAGATAATCCGGGGCAAGTGCACCGGCCAGGAGTGGCTGGACACCATCGCCGAGGCCCACCGGCTCGGCATCCGCAGCAACGTCACCATGTTGTACGGGCACATAGAGGACCCTGAGCACATCATAGACCACCTAGTAAGGGTGCGGGAGCTGCAGAAGGAGACCGGCGGCTTCATCACGTTCATCCCCCTAAAGTTCAGCCTGGATAACACAGAGATGGAGAAGAATGGGCAGGTCACCGAGGAGTGCTCCGCCATATACGACCTGAGGGTATTGGCAGTCTCCCGGCTGATGCTGGCCGGGGCGCTGGACAACATATCGGTGTACTGGGTGGCGTACGGCAAGAAGATGGCTCAGGTGGCCCTCTCGTACGGCTGCAACGACATGGTGGGCACGGCCTTCTCCGAGGAGATATACCGGGCCGCCGGAAAGCCCACAGACTCGTCCGTTGAAGAGCTGGCCAGCATAGTCCGGGAGATAGGACGGCGGCCCGTGCAGAGAGACACGCTCTTCCGCGCAATCCGGGAGCTGTAGCCGCGGACGGCCCGCCGGATGCCCGTCCGGGCATCTGCATGCCGCGCCGACGCGGCAGCCACATCCGCCAAGGCACTGTTGCTTCGGCCCTGCTTGGGCTGTCGAGTCGCGGCCCGGTGTGCAATCCTGACAGTTCTACCCTGTTGACAGGAAGTCATGGTTTACGGTGCTCCCAGAGCAGGCCAGATCGTGGCGACATAAACTGGGTTAGTGTGCACAGCCGTGGCGCACCCGCCTGCGCCCCCCGCCCTTCGGTAAATCTTTATGTCGTCTCCGGCGCGGCGTATGCGCAGTGATTCGCGAAAAGATTCGGATAAAACTAGGACGGATCTGCCTTCCGTGGCCCGCGTAGTTATCCGGATCATTATTCCGCCCAAAACGGCACTTCTGCACACACAGCGAGATCCCAAGAGAATGCGGTATAACTATTCAGACTACAGGCTCCAACACTACGACACATTTTTATCGCGGGCGCAGTACCATATGTTTAGTGGCGGACGTGACGATGGCAGTGGCTGCCCTGGCAGGGTTGGGCTCGTTCTGGGCACCCTGCATACTGCCCATGATACCGGCATTTCTGGCATACATCTCGGGCACCACGCTGGGGGAGATCAACCGCGCCGAAGGAGGCACGGTCACGGTAAACCGCACCAACATAGTGTTGAATGCGGTCTTCTTCGTTCTGGGGTTTTCGGTGGTCTTTTCGATGATCGGCGTGGCCATAAACAGCGTGCTGTTGGGCGTCGGGGGAGAGGTCATCAGCCTGCTCAACCAAGTAGGCGGCATCATAATAATCGGCTTTGGAGCGTTTCTGATGATATCCACCAGAATAAACTCGCTGAACGTAGAGAAGAAGTTCTTTGTACGTCGCCAAAAGGCATCGTACCCGCTCTCGTTCGTCTTCGGGCTGGCGTTCGCTGTCGGGTGGACGCCCTGCGTGGGGCCGATACTGGGGACCATACTCACCCTGGCCGCCACCACTCCGGCGGCTGCCTTCAACCTGCTGCTGGTATACTCGCTGAGCCTGGGCATACCATTCATACTCATGGCGGTCTTCCTCTCCAGAGCGCAGAGAGTAATCCGGGCCATGGGCCGGCACATGAAGCACTATTCGTTGATCTTGGGGGCGTTCATCATACTACTGGGCATACTTGTGTACACCAACCAGCTGGCGTACTTGGCCAACTTTCCGCTGCTCAACGAGCTGATTGCACTGGGATGATATCATGAGGGGGGAACTAAAGACTGCAATAGTACTGGGCGTTGCGATAGCGGTGGCCATCGCGGCCATGAGCGCATACCTCTCCGGGTTCGAGTCAGAACCGGTCGTCCCGGCCGCCCCCGGCGAGCCCATCGACAAGTCCGGATTCCGCACCGCCCCCAGCATAGTCGGCATAGCAGAGTACATCAACACCACACCCGAGAACCTGTCCCAAGACATAGAGGGCATGGTAGTGCTGTACGACATCTGGACGTACTCCTGCATAAACTGCCTGAGGACCTTGCCGTTCATCACCGCCTGGGACGAAAAGTACTCAGACCAAGGACTGCTCATCATAGGGGTGCACAGTCCCGAGTTCGAGTTCGAGAAGGATCCGGAGAACGTCCGGACCGCCGTCGAAAAGTACAACATAGAGTACCCAGTCGTCATGGACAACGACTGGGAGACGTGGAACGCGTTTGAGAACCGCTACTGGCCGCGCAAGTACATAGCCGACCACGAGGGATACATAAGATACGACCACATAGGCGAGGGCGCATACAAGGAGACCGAGGGAGTCATACAGCAGCTGCTGGCAGAGAGGGCGGCAGCCATGAACGAGCAGATGCCCACCAACGGAGAGCTGGTCGACATCGAGGCCTTCCAGCACACGCGCTCGCGCACACCGGAGCTGTACCTAGGGTACCAGCTGGCCTTCGGGCGTCAGCAGATCGGAAACGACGAAGGTTTCAGGCCCAACAACATAGTGGAGTATACGGCCCCCGACGCGCTGCAGACCCACATGTTCCACATGGAGGGCACCTGGCATAACGGCCCCGAGAGCATGCGCCTGGAGTCGGCCGAGGGCGCCGTCCACTTGGTGTACGTGGCCAAGGAGGTCAACATAGTGGCCGCCGGTTCCGGCACCATACAGGTGTACTTGGACGGCGAACCCATCTCCCCGGAGCACGCCGGAGCCGGCGTGGACGGCCACACTGTGACCGTATCCGAGTCGGACCTCTACAATATTGTGACCTCGGAGGCCGCCGGCCAGCACCTTCTGGAGCTGCGGGTGTCGGGCCCCGGAGTCGAGATATTCACGTATACCTTCGGCTGAGTGTAACTGCGCCCCCCGTCACCGCGGTCAAGCCGGGCGCGGTTACACAGGTACTTTTTAGCCCAAGCAACCCAAGCCATATCGTACGCACAATGATAGGAGACTCGTGGAACGGAAAGCAAAAGGGCGACGGCATATCCAGGATGCTGGGGCGCGTAAAGCCGGACATGCCACTCTCCAAGAAGGTTGAGGATGCGCAGCGGCGGCTGGATGTACCCATATCGCAGCTGCGGGCCATCGACGAGAAGCTCCGCGCAAAGGAGGAGCAGATCTTCGGCAGGATAGTCTCGGCGCAGCGCATTCACAACGATATGTATGCCCAGATGTACGCCAACGAGCTGGTCCAGGTGCGAAAGATGAAGGGGATGGTGAGCAGGGCCAGGCTCTCCATGGAGCAGATACAGTTGAGGCTCAACACCGTCTCGGAGTTGGGCGACATAGTGGTGACGCTGAGTCCCTGCATGTCGGTGATCCGGGATCTGGGACCGTCCATCTCCGGTATGATGCCCGAGGCGGCCAACTCCATGCAGGACCTCTCCGGGATAATGGGGGATCTGATAACCAGCTCCCGCATGCAGTCGGAAGAAACCATTGCCCCCCAGACAATCCGGAACCAGGAAGCCCAAAACGTCATTGACGAGGCCCACTCCGTAATAGCCCAGGAGGCCCGGTCTGTCATACCCGAAGTTCCCCAGAGATTGGCCGAGTCGGCGCCGAGCACCATAGAAAGGCTCCCGAGGGCACCCACCAACCCCAACCGAACCCCCGTTGGCCCCGTCGCGGTGTGACTCAGCCGGCCCTCTCGCGCAGCTTCTTCTTGATACGGCATATGGTGGGGTAGCTGTAGCCCCGCCGCCGGTAGTCGGCCACCATGATCTTCCAGTTGTCCAGGCGCCAGCGCGCCTGCTCGGTGGTGACCGCGTGCACTTCGCCCTCGACTATCCCCCTGCGTCCCACCCGAAGCGCCCCCGAGTCTTGCAGGCGCCACCGGGCCCGGGCAAACTCCAGTCCGGAGAGCACCACATCCATGGGCATCTCTTCCACATACCCTTGCAGCCGCGCCGCATCCTGCGGACCTGCCCCCTCCGGAAGGTTTAGTGTTATTCGTCTAGCCATCGCGGCACATATGGGCGCCGGTCGTATATGAAACCGGCGGCGCGTTAGCAGTTGAGTACGGCTACGCTGGAGTTCTTGCACATGGTGTTGTATATGGCAAACCCGAATATTATGGCGGCAAAGACTGCCAATGGAGCTACCACAAACGCCTTGGTCATCCGGCCCATCGTGACGCAGGGGTACGCCACGCTATAAAACCCAATCCTGGACGCCAGCTAACACAAATGTGATCCAATCTGTATGAACGAATCCATAACAACCGTATTCACCAGCCTGTAGGTGTGCCTAAATATGCTGCTTAGTCTGGTGCGGTCACTAACACATTTGGGTTAGCTGGACGCGCGGGAGCATCCCCGGAACGGACCGCTCCGGCATCGCCCAGATCCGCATACGCCCACGGCCGGCCTGCGCCAAGGCCGTCGCGGACATGGAAAAAATATCCGGGTATGTCCCGCGCGCACCAAGTCCATAGTCTGGCCAGGCGCGGATCAGCCCCCTGCGGCGCTGGCCCGGGCGCGAACATATGGTGAGTCTTGTGCGGCCGCACACCCGTGCAGAATGCTCCGGGCGCGGCGCGCCGGGACGGTATGGCAGGCAGTCGGGTGTACTCCGCGCCGGGACGGTGCGGGCCGCACGGTGGCAACCCCACACACCGAGTCGCCGGACGCGCTCTGCCGGGAGCCGCCCTAGGGCGCGTCCACCTCTATGACCAGCACGCCACCCGCGCCCCGCCGCAGGTCCCGCACCATCCCCCGGGGCATGTCGACAGAGGCCGCATCGCACCCCACCGCCAGCGTCCGGGGACATAGAAAGTCACTCTTTCGCGTCACCATGTCGGTGGGGTGCTCCAGTGACAGCCCCGGGTCCCCACGCCCGCGTATGACGAAACTGTTTTGGCCCACCGCAATGGTGATGCGGACCCGGCTGCTGGCTCGCCTTAGGGCGCCCTTCACGTCTGCCGGAAGTCCGGCGCATCCGGCGCCTGCACCCACGCCCACTATGCAGTCGCCCCGGGGGGTGAGCGAGGTCTCCACGGTTATCTCCGTGGTGGTGCGGTGCGTAGACCTGACGTTGGGATGCCCCGCAAAGGGCACCTCGAATACGTGTCGCATGGTACGGCATCAGACCCGCTATTGGCATGACTTAAATTAATCTCGGTAGGGTCTGGAACCCATGCTTCCGGCGCAGCAGGGTTACGACAGGGCCATCACGGTCTTCTCGCCGGACGGCCGGCTGTACCAGGTCGAGTACGCCATAGAGACGGTCCGGCGGGGCTCCATAGCCGTGGGCATAAAGGCCACGGACGGCGTGGTGTTGGCGGTGGAGGAGAAGACCCGAAAGCTGCAGATCGTGGAGTCTGCACAAAAACTCTTCAAGATAGACGACCACATAGGACTTGCCGCGGCCGGGTACATACCCGATGCCCGGAGCCAGGCAGACAACGCCAGGTTCTTTGCGCAGAGTAACCACCTCATATATGACGAGGAGGTCGAGGTGGAGACTGTGGCAAAGCACTTGGCCGACCAGTCCCAGCAGTTCACCCAGTTCGCCGGGGTGAGGCCGTTTGGCGTGGCCCTGATACTTGGTGGCATAAACGTCGACGGCCCCCACCTGTTCGTAACCGACCCCAGCGGCACCTACATCGAGTATGACGCCATCGCCATAGGACATGACTCGGACCGGGCCACCCCCTTCTTGGAGAAGGAGTACAGGGCCGGGCTCTCCATGGAGGAGGCATCCAGGCTGGCCATTGCGGCCATCAAAGAGGCCAGTGAGGCGAAGGATGGCGGCGAGCACATGCGGATGGCCCACATAGACGGGGGAAACTACCGGGAGGTCGGCCCGTCGGACATAGCGGCGTATACGGAATCCGCCAAAACCGCCTACAAGCCTGCCGAGTAGCATGGTGCGCCTGTCGGTGGCGATACCCGATTCGTCACTCTCCGAGCATTCCACCAAGCTGGACAAGTCCCGCATGGCATCCCAGATGGCCCGGTGCGCCGCCGTATTCGGCGTCGACGCCATACTGGTATACCGCGATGGCGACAACGTCGCCGATCGATCCCTGTTGGTGACCGCCCTCCGGTACCTGGAGACGCCGCAGTTCCTGCGGAGGGGCATATTCCCCAAGACGGCCAACCTGAAGTTCGCCGGGGCCCTGCACCCCTTGGGCATACCCAGTCACGATGCCTCGCCGGACCCCCAGACCATACGGGAGGGGGAGATTCGGGAGGGTCTGGCGGTCACCGTCCGCGGAACCAGATACGTGGACGTGGGCATAGGAAAGCTTCTGCCGCTACCGGGGAGGGGCCGTGACGGCCGGGTCTCGGTCAGGTTCGGCTCCAGCCACCCGGATCCCAGGCCGGTTGCAATACCCCGGGATCAGATCCCCCACTACTGGGGCTATGCCGTACGGGAGAGGGGCAGCATAACCCAGACGGTGCGCGAGTGGGACGGTGGCGTCATAATAGCCACCCGGACCGGCAACACTGCCACTCCCCGCCGCATATCCCGGTATGTGGGGGGCGACTCCGCAACCCTGGTGGTCTTCGGATCCCCCGAGAGAGACGTCCACGAGATAGCCGGCGGGCGGCTGGGCGCCCGCGATATGATCCGGCTCAACTTCTTTCCCCGGCAGCGCACCCGCACGGTCCGCTTGGAGGAGGCCATGCTGGGAACCCTGGCCATACTGAACATGGGGGCGGCTGCCACGTGAAAGGACGTGGCTTTCTGGTTTTGTGCATGTGTGTGGGAGCCGCATGCGCCGCAATAGGCGGCATCACCATCTGGAGTATGATCCAAACACTGAAACCCTGACATCCGGCCCTAGATGGAAAAGGCGGCGCATTATAGGGGAGGATTGGCGGATATTTCGGATCGGTCCGCCGGTTTTCCTACGGTATATATGGAGTCGGCCATGTCGCACCCCTGCAATGGGCCACCGTAAGCACAGCCAGCCGCGCCGCGGAAGCTTGGCGTACCTGCCACGGGGCAGGGCCAAGAGCATGGAGGCGCGCATACGCGGCTATCCCGCAGTATCCGGGGACGAGCCCCGCATGCTGGTGCACTGCGGCTTCAAGGCCGGCTGCCTGCAGGTGGTGAGCATAGACGACCGCGAAAAAACACCCAACGCCGGCAAGCAGCTGGTCAGCTTGGGAACGCTTGTTGTCACACCCCCGCTCACCGTTGTGGGATGGCGCGGCTACTCCAAGGACTCCAACGGACTTCACGCGGAGTTTGACATATTTGCAGAGGATCTGCCCAAGAAGATAACCAAGAAGATAACCCTGCGCACTGGCGAGGCAGCCGTCCGGAGGTCGCAAGACACGTCCAACCTAAAGCGCATATGCGCCATAGTGGCAGTGGTGCCCCGGGACGCGGGCTTGGAGCAGAAGAAGCCGTACATATTCGAGGCCCCCATCGAGGGAGGCAGCGTGGATGCCCGCGTCAATTATGTCTCCAGTCTGCTGGGAAAGAGCGTCAAGGCATCAGACACCTTCAAGACTGGGGCCGCCGTGGACGTGGCCGCCATCACCAAGGGCAAGGGGTGGCAGGGCGTCATCAAGCGGTACGGCGCCAAGCGAAAGCAGCACAAATCCCGCAAGTCCGTCCGGGAGCTGGGAAGCCTGGGGCCCATATCACCCCAGTACGTGATGTACACCGTCCCCCGGGCCGGCCAGATGGGGTTCCATCAGCGCGTCGAGTATAACAAACGCATAATGGCAATGGGCGAGGCGGGGGCCGGCGAGGTGGTGGGCCCGCCCGGCGGCTTCAAGCACTTTGGGGATGTCCGGGGTGACTACATAATACTCAAAGGATCGGTGCCCGGCACCTACAAGAGACTCGTGAAGCTGCGGGCCCAGATCCGCAACGAGCCTGCCAAGATCGTCGAGCCGCGCATACTGGAAGTGGTGGTATGAAGGTGCCCGTATACGACGCCAACGGCGCCGGAGTCGGCGAGGTGAATCTCCCCCCGCTCTTCTCCACGCCGTTCCGCCGGGACCTCATCCACAAGGCTTTCACAAACCTGGACTCCCACAAGTACCAGCCCCAAGGAAGGCACCCCACCGCGGGCATGGACGTGGTGGCCCGCTCCAACGATCCGCCCACGGGCCGTGGGGTCTCCCGCATAGCAAAGATGCTCGGTGGAGGAGGAGGCAGGCAGGGCCAAGCAGGCGGCGTCGCCTCGGTCCGGGGAGGCCGGCAGGCGCACCCGCCCAACGTGGCCAAGGTCACTTGGAAGAGGCTCAACAAGAAGGAGAACCGCTTGGCCCTCTGCTCGGCCATCGCCGGAACCGCCATAGGCGAGGCCATACGGTCCCGTGGCCACCGCACCGGCGATGTGGAGTCGTTCCCTATAGTGGTACAGGACTCGGTGGAGGACATGAGCACCACCAAGGACCTCATAGCCCTGCTGGAGTCGCTGGGCCTGTACCAGGATGTGTTGCGCCTGCAATCCCGGAGGAGCCGGACCGGCAAGTCGGCCCTGCGCGGCCGGTCCAAGAAGACCGGCAAGAGCATCCTGTTTGTTGTATCCGACGGCACGTCACTGGCCCGCGCGTGCGGGACTGTGCCCGGCGTGGAGTGTAGGCGAGCATCGGAGATCAGCGTACTTGACATGGCCCCCGGCGCCGAGCCGGCCAGGCTCACCGTATACTCCGAGTCGGCCTTGGCCGTCCTGTCCAAAATGGCGTCTACGCACCTGCGCGTAATGGAGATCACACAATGACCGGCGGGTTCTATCGGCACCCCCGCGTCCACAGCGCCTCGCCCATGAGCGTGGTGCAGGCAAACCGCATCATAATGCACCCCCACATCACCGAGAGGACGTTCGAGCTGGCATCCAACGAGTCGCGCATCTGCCTTATAGTCGCCCGGGACGCCACCAAGACGCAGATAGTGGAGGCCGTCTCGGTGCTGTACAAGGAAAGGCCCGTGAGAGTCAACACGGCCCGCACCATATACGGAAAGAAGGCGTTCGTAAAGTTTGCCGACGGCGAGAAGGCCCGGGATCTGGCCACAAAGATGGGAATGCTATAATATGGACGGAGAATGCTGCCATCATGGTTAAGAAGTTCGAGTACCGAGGAGTCCCGCTGGAGAGGCTGGAGAAGATGTCCCTGGACCGCCAGCTGAAGCTGTTCAACGCCCGGCAGCGGCGCACCTTGGGCAGGTACATATCCCACGGCATATCAGACGACCGGCGCAAGCTCACAGAGGACATAAAGGCCGTGAAGGCAGGCCGCAAGAGCGGACCCATAAAAACACACCTGCGGGACCTCATCATACTGCCATATCAGGTCGGAATCACCATCGAGGTGTACTCGGGCAAAGAATTCGTACCCGTCACCATCGTCCCGGAGATGATCGGGCGATACATAGGCGAGTATGTTATTACAAACAAGAGGGTGACGCACGGCTCACCGGGCGTGGGAGCGTCCCGTTCCAGCCTGTACGTACCGCTGAAGTGATTGATATGACCCGATTCCGATATGCATACCAGTATTACGACCCCAAAACCGACGTACGGGCAGCCATCCGGGAGAATACCATATCCCACAAGCATGCCCGCGAGATCGGCCGGACGATAAGCGGCATGAGCCTGGAGCGCGCCCAGGACTACCTCAACGAGGTCGTAAACAAGACCCGAGCCGTCCCCTTCCGCCGCTACAATAACCAAGTGGGGCACCGCTCCGATCCCGGAGTGATGGCTGGCCGCTACCCCATAAAGGCCGCCGGCGAGATACTGCGCCTGCTCGCCAACCTGGAGTCCAATGCCGAGTTCAAGGGCATGGACATAGATCGCATAGTATTGCAGAACGTTACCGTCCACAAAGGTGGCATCACAAAACGGTTCATGCCCCGGGCCATGGGGAGGGCCACGCCCCGGAACGACGCGCGCACCCATGTAGAGGTAGTGGGGAGGGAGTCATAGCATGTCGGCCCAGTCCACTGTCAAGAAAATGATTCGCGACAACTACAACATGATGCTTTTGCGCGACTTTCTGCGGCGCGAGATAAAGGATGCAGGGTTCAGCCACTTCGACATACAAAAACAGCCCACTGGCACCCGCGTCTCACTGTACGTGGTGCGCCCCGGGGTCGTGATAGGCCGCAAGGGCTCGGTTATACGCGCCCTCACCGAACAGCTGGAGAAGGACTTTGACTACAAGAGTCCCCAGATCCGGGTCGAGGAGATACCCAAGCCAGAGCTCTCCCCCAGCGTGATGTGCAACAGGCTGGCATCTCATATAGAGCGCGGAACCGCTTTCCGCCGGGCCACGATGTGGGTGCTCCGCCAAGTCATGGAGGCTGGTGCCATGGGGGTGCAGACAACTGTCTCAGGCAAGCTGCGGGGCGACAGATCCTCCTTCGAGAAGCACACTGTCGGCATACTCCCCCGTGCCGGACACCACGCCCAGATCATAGTGGACGAGGACATCGCCCACGTCCAGACACCCATGGGCCTAATCGGCATACGCATCCGCATAGCCCACAAGGAGAACTTCGCACCCGAGTTTTCCCTGAGCGACCAGGGCAGCGGCTCCGAACCTACCGATGCCGCCAAACCAGACAAGGAGGTCTCGAGTTGAGTCGCACCAGTATGAAATCCATCCGGGAGATGAGTGAAAAGGACCTGCTGGCGCGAATCCAAGAGAGCCGGGGCGAACTGGCCAAGATGCACGCCGACACTTCCAAGGGCACCATGCGAAAGGACGTCGGCAAGATAAAGCCGATGCGCCGTGACATAGCGCGGATGATGACCCGGCTCACGGAGTTGAGGAGACGATGATTCTGCGGCGCCGGGCAGCGGTGGCAGGCTCCCCCAACCACTGCATAGTAGGATTAAATGGAACGGTTATCGACGAGACAAAACATATGCTCGTACTGCAGACCGCAAAAGGCCCCCGATGGATACCCAAGCAGGGTTCCACACTACTGGTCGGCGGGCAGTATGTATCTGGAGAGGATCTGCGTGGCCGGCTCCATGAGAGGCTGACCGGGCCATGATTGGCATGGACGTACCCGTCCCGGAGCGCGCATGCACCGATTCTAACTGCCCGTTCCACGCCGGCCTGCCTATCCGAGGCAAGATCTTCGAGGGGACAGTGACGGGCACCCGGGCCAAGAAGACCATAACAATACAGCACGAGTCGCCGGTGTACATCAGCAAGTTCAAGAGGTACGCCCGCAGCAAGAGCACCATCCACGCCCACGCCCCCGAGTGCCTGGACATAGAGGAGGGAGACCGTGTCCTAGCCGCAGAGTGTCGCCCCTTGGCAAAGTCCGTATCCTTTGTGGTGGTGGAGGTGCGTCGATAGCATGGCAAAGCAGGCGGGCAAGGGCGTCGAGGAGTTCCGCCCGTACGTAACCAAATCCATACCAGTGGGCGCCAACATAGTCTGCGCCGACAACTCCGGCGCCAAGATACTTGAGGTGGTCATGGTACACAAGACCAAGACCCGAGTGTCCCGGCTCCCGGCCGCCGCCGTGGGCGACTACTGCAACGTGGTGGTAAAGAAGGGGCCAGCCGAGCTCCGGAAGCAGGTACACGGGGCCGTCATCATACGCCAAAAGTACCCAGTCAGGCGCCTCAACGGAATACGCGTCTGTTTTGAGGATAACGCTGCTGTCATAGTCTCCGCCGAGGGCGAGATGAAGGGGACAGGTATAAAGGGACCCGTCGCGGCCGAAGCATCCGAGAAATGGCCCCGCATTGCCAATGCTGCATCCACGGTGATATGAGATGAAGCCTTCAAAGATCAGAAACCGCACCATGCACCACCCATCCTTGGCGCTGCGCAGCAGGCTTATGGCCTCGCACCTCTCAAAGGATCTCAGGAAAGCCCACCACACCCGCAACGTTCGGGTTGTGACAGGCGACTCTGTCACCGTGCTACGTGGGGAGTACCGGAGCGTGAGTGGCAGGGTAGACAAAGTCGATCCCTCTCGGGGAGTCACAATCGGCGGTATCAAGATGGAGAAACCCGCCGGTGAAAAGTTGGACATCTACATACACCCATCCAACCTCTTGGTTACGGCCCTGAACTTGGACGACAAGCGGCGGGCCGCCAAGATAAAGGGGCACGGGTCAAAGTCCAAGGATGCCAGCCTGGATAAAACGAAGGAGACACATCCGACGAAGCCATCGATAAAGGCGCCGCAGGACGGCGGCCAGAACGCGCCCAGAGAAGATACAACGGCGGAGCCCCCAGGGTCGCCTAGTGACGATGCCCGGAAAGGCATAAAGTCCCCTAACGGCGATGAGGAGAATACATAATGGTCAGCATATCCGGCAGCAAGAAGCTCAAAAGGCAGATGGCCCCGACGTTTTGGGGAATACACCGCAAAAACAAGAGATTCGTGGTCGCCCCCCGCCCGGGCCCGCACCCTCGGGCCCGCTCGGTGCCCGCCGCCGTCTTTCTGCGTGACATGCTGAGCATAGTGTACACCCTGCGAGAGGCCAAGTCTTCCATATACGGTGGAAAGGTAAAGGTCGATGGAGTGGTCAGAAAGTCCCTCCACCACGGAATAGGACTCATGGACGTAGTGGAGCTGGAGAATGTCGGAGACGCGTACCGCATGGTACCCCTGCGCGGCAAACTACTCCAGCCCATAACCATACCCCCCGAGGATGCAGACAGGAAGCTGGTTAAGGTCACCAGCAAGGTCACCATAAAGGGCGGACGCACGGCTCTGGGGTTCCACGATGGTCGCACCACAATATCAGACGCCGACGTCAAGGTGGGCGACAGCTGCCTCCTGCGCATCCCACAACAGGAGATAACCGAGACCATACCCCTGCGGCCCGGATGCCAGGCGCTGGTCATCAAAGGTGCCAACGCGGGCATGTCCGGCCGGGTGGACAACATAGAGGACGGCACGTTCACCCTACCCCGGAGGGCCACGGTCTCGCTGGGCGAGAGGACCATCGAGATCCCCACCGACGCGCTCATCGCAGTGGGAGCCGACTCTCCGGTGATAAAGGTGGACGATTCATGAGCCAGACCAACCCCATGAGGGAGATACGCTTGGAAAAGGTGGTACTAAACATGGGAGTGGGTCGCTCCGGCGATGCCATAGATGCGGCCAAGGCGGCGCTGAAGCAGATATCTGGTCGGAAGCCAACCGTCCGCAGCGCCCGCACTGCCCAGAGAGATTGGGGGGTACGGAAGGGAGAGCCCATCGGCGTCTCGGTAACACTGAGGCGCACCGAGGCCGCCGACCTGCTCAAGAGACTTCTGGAATCTAGGGGAAACATTGCCAAGGGCCGTTCGTTCGACGATTTTGGCAACTACTCCTTTGGAATACGGGAGCACATCGACATTCCCGGAGTCAAGTACGATCCCAAGATAGGCATACTGGGCTTGGACATCGCGGTGACGCTGACGCGGCCCGGATTCAGCATACGGCTTCGGAGCCGCCACAAGGCCAGGGTGGGAAGAGGTCACATCATATCCAAGGAAGAGGCAAAGGATTATCTTGTCGAGAAGTTCGGGGTGGAGATAGTATGAAGGACCGCTCCTACGAGTTTACAGGGCGCAAAAAGCACAACTTCGGGCGCGGCTCGCGCTGGTGTAAGAGGTGTGGGGATTACACGGCGGTGATACAAAAGTACGATCTTATGATATGCCGGAGGTGTTTCCGGGAAGTGGCCAACTCGCTGGGATTCCACAAACACAGGTGATGATATAATGCCGGCCACCAACATCATAGCAAACCTGTTCATTACCATATACAACAACGAGGTGCGTCGAAAGCGCCAATGCACTGTCCTGCCCACCTCCAAGCACGGCGGCGAGGTTCTCAAAACGTTGCAGCGCTACAACTACATCGGAGACTGGGAGCACATAGAGGACAACCGGGGCGGCAAGTTCCTCATAAAGCTTCGATCCCGTATAACCAAGTGCGGCTCCATATCACCACGCTTCAAGGTGAAGAAGGGTGAGTACGGCCGGTGGGAGCAGCAGTACTTGCCCTCGTACGACCGAGGCATACTGCTGGTGACCACCAATCAGGGGGTCATGTCGCACCACGAGGCCGCCAATCTGGGCTTGGGAGGACTGTTGATCGGGTATGCCTATTAAGGCTGAGAAACTGGTCACGTCGGTTCCGGTTCCCGAGGGGGTAACCGTAAGTCTCAACCGGCACATGCTGGTCGTGGACGGCCCCTTGGGCAGGGCCATCAAGAGCTTCCGCAAGATCCCCGTCAACATAGGCGTGTCAGGGGATGTCGTATCGCTCAGGGCCGGCGGCGCCCGCAAGCGCGACTATGCCATACTCAACACGGCCAGGTCCCTAGTGGGCAACCTCTGCCAGGGTGTCGTAGAGGGGTACACCGTCAAGATGAAGATCGTGTACGCCCACTTCCCCGTCACGGTGAAGGTGCAGGGGGATTCGGTACTCATCGAGAACTTCCAGGGAGAGCGGGCCCCCCGCGTTGCCAGCATACACGGCTCGGCCAAGGTGAACCCCCAAGGGGATGACGTCATAGTTACAGGGCACGTGCTGACGGACGTGACCCAGACAGCCGCCAACATACAGCTGAAGACCCGCATCAAGAACAAGGACCACCGTGTCTTTTTGGACGGCATATACGTATACGACAAGCACACGGGCATGGACTAGGATGATTTGGTACGCCACGCGGTACATAAACAGCCAAGCCAGTACCGCAAACCCTCCTTGGGAGTTTTCCGGTTTTACGCTCTTAATGTGTAAGGCAAGCTGACAAACGGTTAAATTGTCATCATGGGGGTTGGCTTGTACCGCCGCCCTAGCTCAGCCTGGCAGAGCACCGGACTGTTAATCCGTTGGTCGACAGTTCAAATCTGTCGGGCGGCGCCATCCTGTCACTCCGGTTTACCTTCGGGTGTAGAACATTTGACCCTCGTGCTGATAAGAGCTTGACGCGCGTCCATCCCATTGGCACGAACCAGAAGAGCCAACCGCTACTGCGTCGACTGCGGCGCGCGGCTGGTATACTATGCGCGCCTCTCCAACCCCAAGGCCCCCAACGAGTACCGCGTACTGGTGTACGCCTGCCCGGACTGCACCAAGGACTTTGAGAAACCAAAGATGTTCGCGATTCGCCGCAACCGGGTAGAGGATCCGCTGGAGGCAGTAGAGGTAGAGATAACACAGGCCAGAAAGGCAGCCGCCGGCGCGGCGCAGGCATAGCCGGCCCGCACAGACTGATGCATGTCTCCGGGAGGCACGTTCTGAAATGTTCCAGGTCTCACCCCTCCCGGATGTTCCGGTCAGCGCTGCAGGTGGCCGGGCGGCATTATGCGGCGGTGTTGCAGTTAGGTGCTTCCGTCCGGCGCCGCCAGCCGCCTTACGCGCTCAAGCACCAAGCCGACGCCGTCTCCGGACACGACCGCCACGTACGGCGGAGTAGTGGGTTTTTCGGCGCTCACTATGTACGAGTCCCCGTCCCGCCGAACGTACGCCGCGCCCATCTCCACTGCATGCGACGCTGCGCGTTCCGGCTCTGCTGTCCGTACCATCTGCAGATCCCGCCCCCGTATAGTCGGCGCCTCGCCGCCCTCCGCTGCCAGTCGGGCGGCGTACCACCGGACTGCCCCCGGATACAGCCTGTGTTCCCACTCCAGTATGCGGGCGGCCAGCGTGTCGGACGTATCCCTCGGCTCGATCCGGACCGCCGCTTGGGCTATTATCTTACCGGTGTCCACGCCGCTGTCCGCGAAGTGCACAGTACAGCCGCTGTGGGCCGCGCCATCGTTCAGCGCCTGCTCTACGGCCCGCAAACCCGGATACCGCGGGAGCAGTGATGGGTGTATGTTCATTACGCAATAGCGTTCGGTGAGGTCGGCCGGCAGTATTCGCATGAATCCGGCCATGCACACCAGATCCGGACGCATGCCGTCCAGTATATCCCGGATGCCATCCAACGATGGCTCCGCCATGCACTGCACACCCAACCCATCGGCAACCCGGAGTCCCGCCGCATCCGGCTTGTTGCTTATGACCGCCTCGACCGCGTAGCCGTCGGCGTTCCTTATCAGAGACTCCATGTTAGAACCGCGGCCGGATATCAGCACGCAGACGCGCATGCGCAGACCCGCTATGCGTATTTATTTTAACGTTGATGAAATAGCGGGCATCTACGCGACCTACGAAGAACAGAGATGCCAGCGACTCGCTTAGTCGGCATGACATCTCAGGCGACTGCTGTCTGTTATCGAAGTGTTGCCGTCCCCATATTCGCGGCAAAGGGTTCCTCCCGCAATGCCGGGTGATGGGTAGGAAAAGTGTGTCTAGGATCTTAAACAGTACTTCGGATCATGGTAGGCAGGGCACGCAAGAAACAGAAGGGTAGGGCACCCAGAAAGCCACGAAGGGGCAGGACATCAGAGCAGGCCATCACGCGCCGCGGACGCAGGATCTACGCCGAGG
>JAGWAW010000185.1 GCA_021296165.1 Nitrosopumilaceae archaeon
GGGCTTTTCTCATCATCATCAGTCCACCCAATCATCACTCCGGGACGGTTCTGCGGCGGCGGGGTTCCATATATGCACCGTGGCCGGGGGATTTTTTGCATTAACGCGTGGTGCCGGCGCATCAATAGCGCCGGAGCCCACATGTTCCCATACTGCCATCATGGCCTGACCGCACACCACAACGGTTTCACCGCGCAGCGTACCCGCTCATGGGTCGGGGTAGTGCCGCGCAATGGGACATGGTGGGGGCCGCAGCGGACCCGTCGCTAGCCCTAGTGCCACATCAGGCCGCCGGGCAGTCACTCTTCCCGTTTTCGGTACATTGCGGCCGCGGCAGCGCCATTCCGGACATTGCCGCGTTCTGGAACGGCGTCGTCATCTTGTCGGGGCCGGATATGAACATCTCCACCTTCTCGGCCGGCGTGATCTCACCTAGGGACATGTGGAAGCGCAGACAGTTGTGGTATGGCCACGCGGTCATTATCACGGTCTCCGTCAGGCGGCCCTTCCGGCTGCAGAACAGCCCGCGCAGGGTGGAGTTGAACCGCTCGTGCCGGTTGTTGGTGCGCTGCTGGTTGCGTGTGTGCGCGTCCCGGACCAGTATGGTGCAGGGGTTGTTCCCGAACACCTCCTCGTAGCCGCTGCTTATGGCCTCCAGCGAATCGATGCGGGTGACTAGGGGATCGCAACCCGTCATCTCCCTAGCTGCCTTGAACAGGTCGGCTAAGTTTTGGCCGTCCTTGGCGGACGACACCTGTATCGCAAGGCAGAACCGGGTACCGTCATCGGACACCGTGGTAACGCACGACTCCTTTCCCATCACCTCCTCGCACACCTCGTCGGTACCGGAGTGGCGGCCTATCCCCCTCATGCCCACCTTCTTCAGGTATTTCACCACCCGCCAGACCATGTCGCGGACCCACCTAGACACCATGGTATAGTGTGGTCCCTTGCCGCCGTCCTTGCCGCCGTCCTTGAGCTCGTTGGCGACAACCTAGCCGAGTTTATCCGCATACTGGAGAAGAGGCCGTCCTTGCCGCCGTCCTTGAGCTCGTTGGCGACCTCCCTGACGCTGCGGATCTTGGCAGAGGCGCACAGCCTTGGCTATCACGTCGTTGGGATAGCGCCTCCTCTAAGCCGGGGTTGAACGTGACCCTGTGCTGGTTGGGTCCCTTGCAGAGGTATGTCTGTTCCGATCCCTTATGGTTGCCCTTGGACCCGTACTTGATAAAATCAGACCCGCAATGCGGGCACGCCAACGGGGTCTCGTCGGCCGACACCAGCCTGATGACCATCTCCGGATCCTCGAACGTCACGTCACCCATCAGAGCAAGCAGCAGGGCCTGCACGTGCTCTCGTACGTCCACCGTCGCCTCTTGAGGGGCTAGCCGGTCGAACGCCTCGGCTATTGCGAGCATGGCTCCTTGGGATGCCTGCCCAGCATTCCCAAGATGTCCATCCGGGGAAAGTTCGTCGTGAGACGCGCCACAGCCTCTTCTTTTGCAATCTTCCCGACAGCGACCCCGTCGTCCCCGTCGGCTGTCTTGCCCTTGCCCTTGGCGGTATCGGTCCCCGCTGCTGGCGCGCCGGCTAGGACGGGTTCGGGCTGCGCGGTCTCGGGATCCGGCGCAGGACCCGCGTCGGGGGCGTTCGCGCCTGCCTTGTCACACATGTCGAAGTTTCGCTGTATGAATGCAACAATGTGCTTGCACACAGTCTTCTGGTACTGGTGATCCGGATACTCGCACGATTCACCCCTGCCGTTAAACCGGACCACATAAACGGCCGATTCTTTGGACTGGGACCGGACCTCGTACCGGTTGTGGGCCAGCCGTTTCACCTGCCCCTTTCTGCCCGCAATCTCTTAGCCGAGCCTCAGCCTCGCTAGCGTGGCCGAGTCTCCGACTACCCAGATCCACATGGCGCGCACTAGGGCGCCCATCCTGCGTATGGCACAGCTCCCCCAGAGCCGGCCACAGCGCTCATCGTCAATTCTCTCGCCGTGGCATTGCGGCCCGTCGGTGCGCCATCATCCGAGATATCGGTCCCGGGCGCGGCGCCTCCTCTGGGTTGCTAATAACAAAAAAGACATTATGCGTAATCTAATAAATAGATAAGATCAAAATAAAATAGACACAAATGCGCCCGAGACCCGATTAGTAATTAGCCATGAGATTGGGCTGGAGTCCCCCGAAAGATCCAAGTACTCCCACCCCGCCCAATAGGCCATGCGTGTCTACACGATCATGTCAAAGAACGCCCGCGC
>JAGWAW010000026.1 GCA_021296165.1 Nitrosopumilaceae archaeon
CGGCATACTCCGCCCGACCCCGGCTGACACACGCCCTCTCCACGGGAAGCCAACCGTCGCGCCACCCCGCGCACGCCCTCTGCCTCGCATTGGCGGCCATCATGTCGACATTGTTGCGCCGCCCCGCTTGCCTCCCACCATAGTACGGAACCACTCCCGCGGCCCATTCTGGGAGGCGGCGGTCCGCGCCATATGATGGCATAACTTCATCGTGCCCGGGCATACTCCAAGGACACATTTCCATCTACTGATACCAAGTGTATGGATTCAAGTCCATAAGCGTCGATCTTTGATTGGCACATACAACCAAGTATTGCCAGCATCTAACTTTTCATACCAATCAACTGTGGATAAATCCAACAAATGCCCGCCCAGGCCGCATGGCATGGTGAACCCCACGCTCATTGACAAGATGCACGCTGAGACTAGAGTCCATACCAGTGGGAGTACGTGTTTAGATCAAAGCGAGCATCTACTGACACTTTACCCTGTTTGGCATGATTCAGGCGGTTTGACGCATCGCACGGCCAGATCATACCCGTCGTGTCTGCAAAAACTCCCAGATCAATACCGCGAAACCATTCCGGAGTGATTTCCGGTACAGTGCTGGACCTAAACACGCCGGTAGGAGAGTCCCGCCGCACGTCAGGACAGCAGCCGGTTCAGCAGCAGATCGAACTGGTCGGGCGTCAATGGTGGCATCCCCATGACGGCCATGTTCTCGGCCACATGTGCCGGAGCCTTGTGGCCCACCAGCGGCGCCAGCACCCCGGGGGCCGAGCGCAGAAACTGCAGGGACCGGACGCTGGGTGGACCCTCGCCGAACTCGGGCAGCACACCGGGCTCCAGAAGCCGCCCCTGCATGAACGGCACGCTGGTGAAGACGCCGATGCCCAAGGCGCGTGCCGCCTCCAAAAACGGCACCGCGCCGCCCCGCAGGCTCTGGGTGGGCTGGCGCAAGGCCTGATCGAGGTACATGTTGAAGGGCAGCTGGACGAACCTCATGCCGTGGTCCGGCCCCCCGGCCCTCTCGGCCATCCCCACCACCTCCTCCAGGGAGAGATGTTGGGAGTCTCCGGGGGGAACCCGGAAGCAGTCCCATGTTGCCATTCCATAGTACCGTATGCGGCCCTCCCGCCGCTGCGACTCATACCACTCCATTATCTCATAAAGGCGGCGGTGCAGATCCTCGCGCGGCATCCCCTTCTGGCCCTCGACGGCGTTGTGCAGGTACAGCAGGTCCACGCACTCCATGTCCAAGTTATCCAGGCTACGGCGCAGCTGATCCTCCAGAAAGGATATGCTCATGCAGTGGTATCCGGCCGATATGTCGCCGGGCCCTATCACCCCCCGCTGCACGTACTGCTCCCGGACGTACCCCCAAAAGTCGGAGGGCGCATCCCCGTCGTCTGTCACGTAGCCGCCCTTGGTGGACACGAACAGCCCCTCCCGGGCTGCTGCACCCTCCTGCACCATCTTGGATACGGCCCTTCCCAGCGCCCGCTCGGCCTTCTGGGAGCGGTAGTTAATGGCGGTGTCCAGCACGTTCACGCCCCGGCGCACCGACTCGGCCACCGCGCTCTCCACCGTCGCGTCGGTGGCATCGTCGCTGTCCCCCAGATAGGTCCCCATACCCACGCTGGAGAGCGTCAGCGAGCCGAATGTTCTGTAGTTGGATATACCGGCCGGCGAGGACGCGGCAAACTTCTTGGTGCCCTCGGGCGTGGCGTGCCCCTGTAGCATGGTTCGGGACCACACCCGCAGTATAATAGTGAAGGTGGCGTGCCGGGAGTAACCCTCCTTCTGTTTTCGCGATATTTCGCTATGCAGCCCACCTGGACCGGCGGCAGGATGCCATTGGTCCTGTTTGGCCTTGCTCCGCGCGGGTCGGCCTTTTCACACCCGCTTCTCGGTAACCTCCGGCCCTCGCCTTCATCGTGTGGCCGAACGGGTTGGTCTCTGTGCCGTCGCCAGTCGTCTCCGACTGCCCATCTCCGGGCCGCGCCTCCTGCCTGGAGGGAGGAGTTTCCTCTGCCGTGGCAGCGTGTCGCGCTCCGGCTCGCCGCCTCTCGCACGGAGTGGTGCAATTTTACTTTTTCGGGTGCATGCCAATCATGAAGAGCGTCCCGGCATCCCGCTTCCAGCGGGCGTCGCTGCCCGGATCCGTAACGTGCGTAGCCGACGTCCAGAATCCCGCCTCCTTGAGCATCTCTAGCCACTCTGACTCCGAATACATGTGCATCGTGACGCCCATCATGTCGGCCCAGCCGGCCGTATCGGGGTTCTCTGCGTAATAGTCTGTGCCGCACACGAACGTCCCGCCGGGGACCAGCAGAGAGTACACCTTGGAGATTGCATCTGGCACGGACGGGGAGTAGTACAGCGACTCCATGGAAAATACAACATCAAAGGGCGGGGCGCTCCACTCCTCCAGGGATGCCGCATGATACTCCTCGACGTGGCGCCTGGCCATGGCCCGGGCCCGTTTTATCATGCCGCCGCTCTTGTCTATTCCCACGGCCCGGGTGCACGTACCATACGAGGCCATCCGACGCACCACCCAACCGTTCCCGCACCCCACGTCCAGAAAGGAGAACTGCCCGCTCCAGTCCATGGTGTTCAAAAACGTGTGGACGCTGTGATGGTGGCCCTCGGCCAGTTTTTGATCCCTGCCGTCGGCGGCCCACTGGTCAAAGACCCGGGCCACCCCGTCATCTCGGCTCACAGCACCGGACTTGCGCAACCCCCATTTAACCGCCTGCCGCGCGGGCGCCCGGCCGGAGCTTTCCGGCACGCCCCCAGCGCCGACTAAAATTTTATTCAGACCGTTTCTAACCATCCGCTCGTGTTTTCATCCAAGATGTGTACCAGAATGCCACACCTGCCAGGATCAGGGCCAAGTACACGACCAGCGGAGGCCTCATGCTTGTAGCAGACTCGGCTAAAAACTGCTGGCGCATACCGCATGAACTTTTGCTCGGCGCTATAGTACCGGTCGTAAATAGTGCAAAAACACGCGAAAGCCGATGAATATAGATCCCGCCCAGCCCCACACCCTGATGCCAAAGGCAGTGTTGGTAAAGGGTGGTGCTTTTCAGACGCGCATCTGGTCGCACTACATACACAGGGCAGGGCGCATCCGTACACGACCCGGAGTTGGAGACCATACGGCGCCTTGGCCGGCTGCGACATCTATCCTCAAGAGTGTTATATGGGATCGGCATAGAGCATGGCCGTTGGTCCCGCACGAGGTACTGGGCGTGTCGCCTGACGCCACCCGGGAGGAGATCCGCAGCCGGTACCACGCGCTAATACTCCAGTACCATCCGGATCGCAGCGAGGCGCCGGATGCGGCAGACCGCACCCAAGCCGTCACCGAGGCATACCACGCACTGATGGGCCGTGACTCGGGGGACGGTGGCCGCACCCGCCACATACGAAAACAGGCGGCCAAATACCACCGTAAGGACCCAGCAAAGAAGGGCCGTGCTGCACGAAAGGCAGCCCGCAAGGCGGCCAAGGTGAAGCGACCAAGGCGCGTCGACTGCGGCACATGCGGCGGCCGCGGCGTCACGACCAGGACGCGGACGGTATTAGGCATAATGAAGCGCACCGAAGAGGTGGCCTGCCTAGACTGCGCCGGGCAGGGATACGTGGTTCAGTAGTGTGCAGCACTGATCATAAAAACAACAATAAAGATCCCTTTCCGCAAGACGGCAGTGCCGGGGTGCGCGGACACCCCATGGCATACTACACCACTCGCATTCCGCTACGCCGCTCGCCGGACATCATGGGCATTTGTCGCCGCGCCCCGTTCCGGAGATACAACCCATGATTTGAAGCCGGGCGGCGCCTTGCCCAGACTGGCGGGCCGCAGCAGCTCCGCTACCGTCCGGTGCGTCCGCCTATGGCATCCCGGATGCCGTCCAGCACCGAGCTGTCCTCCATGGTAGTGGTGTCACCGATGGACCCGCCGGCCACCATGCTCCGGAGGAGCCGGCGCATTATCTTGCCGCTGCGCGTCTTGGGCAGGGCCGGTACGGGATACACCGCGTCGGGCCGGGCGACGGGACCTATCTGTTCGGCGACCATTTTACGGAGGGCTTGCCCTATGCTGTTGTCCCGGACGCCCTCCCGCAGCACCACAAAGGCCACTATTCCCTCCCCGCGTATGCTGTCGGGCACCCCCACAACGGCAGACTCGGCTACGGCCTCGTGCGATACCAGGCAGCTCTCCAGCTCCGCCGTTCCGATGCGGTGTCCGGACACCTTTAGTATGTCGTCGGCGCGCCCCAGCAGCCACAAGTAGCCGTCCCCATCGACCTTGGCATAGTCGCCCGGATAGTACCGGCCGGGGAACCTGCTCCAGTAAGTATCATGGTACTTTTGGTCGTCGCCCCACAGCGTCAGCATCACACCCGGCCAAGGGTTACGTATGGTCAGGTACCCCTTGGCGTTGGGCTCCGCCGGGGAACCCTCCTCGTCAACCACCTCCATCTGCACGCCCGGTATCGGCAGGGTCCCGGATCCGGGCTTCAGCGGCAGCGACTCGATGCCCGGCAGGGCCGAGATGAGCATCCCGCCGGTCTCCGTCTGCCACCACGTGTCGATCACCGGACACTGTCCTCCGCCTATGGTGTCGTGGTACCACCTCCAGACCTCGGGGTTTATGGGTTCGCCCACGCTCCCCAGCAGCCTCAGTGTGGAGAGGTCGTGCGACCGGGGGATTTCGTCGCCGTACTTGATGAGCATTCGCAGGGCGGTGGGAGTCGTATACAGGATGGTGGCCCCGTACCGCTCTATTATCTTCCAGAGCCTGGAGGCGTCCGGGTAGTCGGGGACGCCCTCGTACATAATCTGGGTGGCTCCGCACAGGAAGGGGCCGTACGCAACGTAGCTGTGTCCAGTCACCCACCCCACGTCGGCGGTGCAGAAGTAGACGTCGCCGTCCCGGATGTCAAATGCCCACCCGAACGTGGAGTGCACGTGCGTCATGTAGCCGCCGGTGCCGTGGAGCACGCCCTTGGGCTTGCCGGTGGTGCCTGAAGTGTACAGTATGAAGAGCGGATCCGTCGAGGAGACGGCCACCGCGCGATGCGAGTCCGGATGTTCCATCATGTCGCTCCAAGGCATCCATCCGTGCGGCGCAGGCCCTGCGCGGTTCAGTACCACGGTGTGCCGTACGGAGGGGGCCCTGTCCAAGGCATCCTTGGCCGTTCGGGCCAGGTCGATCCTGCCGCCGCGCCTGTACCCGACGTCGGCGGTTATCAGGACATTGGATCCGGAGTCGTTGATCCGGTCTGCCAGTGACGACGCGCTGAACCCCGAGAAGACCACCGTGTGGACCGCCCCGATCCGGGCGCATGCCAGCATTGACGCTATGAGCTCTGGCACCATGGGCATGTACAGCGTGACGCGGTCTCCCTTCTTGACACCCAGGCCCTCCAGTGCGTTGGCCAAGCGGCACACCGTGCGGTACATCTCGCCGTATGTTATGGTACGAGTCGAGCCATCCTCCCCCTCCCAGTATATGGCCGGCTTGTCGGCGCGGGTCTCCTGATGCACATCCAGAGCGTTGTACGACATATTGGTGGTGCCGCCCACGAACCAGCGGGCGAACGGGGGATTCCAAGACAGGGTCTGGTCCCAAGGCTCGAACCAGTGCAGGTGCCGCGCCTCCCCGTCCCAGAACCGGACATAGTCATGTGCGGCGCCCTCGCGCACCGAGGCATCGTGGTTGCCTAGGCTGGTATGGTATGCCTCCATGATACAGGTGGCAGGACGCACCGATATTAAGAAATCGCCGGGGCTGCCGGCATCAAAAAATCTATTGGGACGTCATCCTGGCCAGCCAGTCGCTCTTGGGAGGAGCTGGAGGCGGCTCGGGTATGTTGTAGGCGAGGGTGGGCGGAGCCGCTGGAACCTCGGGCGGTATGGCCGTCGGCTCAGGCTCCCGAACCGGCTCTGGAAGTGCCTCAGGTTCGGGTTCTGGGAGTGCCTCGGGTTCGTGGATTGCCTCAGGTTCGGGTTCCGGGGGTGCCTCTACAGACCCGACTTGTGGGGCGCTGTCGTATATGTGCGACTCTTCGCTGGCCAACTCTTCCAGCCTTCCCTGCATGTTGCCTATCTCGCTGATCTCATACTCAATGCGCTCCAGTATCGCATCGGTACTGGCCTTTACAATCTTGTAGTCGGACTCCAGTATCTCGCTGCTTTTGTACTGGATGGTGGCATCAAAACTGAGTGATTTGGCGACCTTCAGCTGCTCGTGCAGCTCGGCCATTCTGGCAGCCAATGTCTCGCGCACGGTGTACTCAGACTCGTTTATGGCAGACATCTTCTCTTCGTATCCGCGGCGCACCGACTCGGAGTCTTCCCTCATGCGGCCGCTCTCCGAGAGTATTATGTGGAGTGCCCGCAGGCGGCGTATCAGGAGTCCCTTCTCGCGAAGTATCTTCTGCGAGTCCAGCCTCCACTGCGGCACATACACAATGGAGTCCTCCTGGACCACCAGATGCTCGAATGGTATCTCCATGAGGCCGCGGTATCCGCAGTCAACCCCCACGGTAACCACGGTGCCGTCTATGTCGGTCGTTGTGCCGACGGCCTTGCCGACGCGGGAACCATACATGTCGTTAACGTGTTTGCCCATTATGCTGGGTTCGTTCTCGTTCATTGGTAGATGGTGCCGACGCAGGTATTATCACCTGCTTGTCAAATGTTTTTGTCACTAGTGTAGCGGTACGTTGACCGATCGCTTGGCAGTGCAGAGACAGGTTTCGCAGGAGCTGGCTATCGGATTGCTTCGAGAGCGTGGATTCCCAACGGCGCATTGTGTCTGTTTCCCTGATGTGCCAGTCCATAGGACAATGTAGATCCAGGCGCCGCTACATTTCGGTTCCAGCCACCCCCCGTTCCTGCGGGAGCAGCCCATCATGACAAGGCAAAAATATGCCATTATAGGAGGGCGGGCATGGACCCGCACATGGAAAGGCACCTGAGGGGGCTGTACGGCCTGGATCCGGACGTTCCGCACATGGCCTTGGGATTCCCACGACTGCCACCGCTGGCGCTGGCCCGCTTGGGGCTGCCGGAGGAGGCGCCCCGACGGTACGGCGACCAGATGGCACGCGCCCAGCTGGAGAAGTTTAGTGAGGCATACCGGCGCCGGGTGGCCGGGCTGCTGGAGGGCAGGACCGTGATTCCCCCCGGACACCCCCTGTATGTCGGCGGAGACGCCGAGCCGCTGAGGGCCGAGAACGACCGCCTCCGGAAGGAGAATGAGGACCTGAAGCGTCGACTGGACGGCTCCAACTCACGTCTCTAGTTGCCGGAGTAGACGCGATATTACATCGGCGTTCTGCTGGCGAGCATCCCGGATCTCGCTCATGCGATCGGCGCTTCCCCCCGAGAGTGCCAACGTGACATACTCCTCGTCCAAGGTGCTGTTTTCGCTCATGCGCCTTACCACCTCAAACAGTATACCTATCACCTGGTTTTGTGCTCGTATGAGCTCGTCCTTGTCCATGCTACGACGAGCCCTCCCGTATGATACCTGCCGCCCTGCCCCTCTCTAGGCCGGTGTGGGCCGACTCCAAAAACGACTTCAGGGTCGCCGCATCCAGCATGTCGCGGTAGCGATGCGCCTGAAGCCCCATCTCCAGCCTGTCGGCATCGTGTACCAGGCGAGCCTCGGGTGTCAGGGCAGAGACGTACTCCTGCCATGCCTCCCTGTACAGATCCTTCAGAGGCGGGGGCAGGCTATTCAATATGCGATCCATCGCATCCTGTTCCATGTTACGCTTCTTGGCGGGATCCATGCTGCCCGGCACTATGTCGCCGGTTATGCCCTCGGCCATGTCGTGCAGCAGCGCCATCCTGACGACGCGCCCGGTGTCCAACCCGGAGATATCGGAGATGAGCATGGCGATTATGCCGGCAGCATACGAATGATCGGCTACCGACTCGGGGTGTTCCATCCCGGCATCCACCCAACCCTGCCGGAGTACGCCCTTGAGGTCCAGCGCCGCTTCAACAAACTCTCTCAATACTTTCTTGTGTCGCCTTCCAGCAGTCCGGAACCGTGGTGGATCCTGTCTATATGCTTGGAGAGGTCGTCGGCGGTCTCGAATTCGGAGCTGCAGTAAGCGCATTTGCAATTGGCCATTGAGGCGATGATGGGAGACGGGCTAATAAACAATACGCGGGCCCCCGGCACGCCCTCAGGCACACCCCCGACAAGCGCGAAGCATCGTATCGTGGCCGTATCCTGAGTATAAACGCCAAGTAGACCTGAGTATATACGGCCCCCCGCCCGCTCCGATACTTCAATTATAAACAACCGGGCTGCCACAAAGGCAATGCCTCTGATCAGCTCGGCCTTCAAGGTTGTCGATATGAAACAGTTACCTCCCCCGCTTATAATCGGCGAGCGGGTCAATGCCCAAGGATCCCGCAAGGCGAAGAGGATGGTGCTGGCCGACAACTACGAGGGGCTAGTCGGGCTGGCCCGCGAGCAGGCCGATGCCGGCGCCCACTGCCTGGACGTCTGCGTGGCCACTACCGAGCGGGACGACGAGCTGGAGACAATGGTAACGCTGGTCAAGAGGTTGAGCCTGGAGCTGGATACCCCGCTGGTGATAGACTCGACTGATCCGGTGGTGGTGGAGGCCGCCATACGGCAGATCCCCGGCAAGCCGGTCATAAACTCTATAAACCTGGAAGGCAACGGGAGCCGGTTCTCTGGATTAGTTCCGGTGATGGCCAAGTACGGCGTGCCCGCCGTAGCCATGTGCATAGGTCCTGGTGGCATGGCCAAGACCGCCGCTGAAAAGCTGGAGACCGCAAGGCTCATGGTGGAGCGGGGCCGGGAGTACGGCATACAAGAGTGGCAGTACGTGTTTGACCCGCTCACGTTCACGCTGGCCACCGGCCAAGAGGAGTTTGCCGATTCGGCTGTGCAGACCATACGGGGCATTGAGCTCATAAAGGCGGAGTTTCCCCGCGCTTATACGGTGGTGGGGCTGAGCAACGTAAGCTTCGGGCTGGACCCATACCCCCGCCGCATAGTAAATTCTGTGTTCTTGTACCATGCCATACAGGCCGGGCTCGATTGCGTGATAGCAAACCCCCGCGACCTGATTCCGTACCCGGACGTGCCGGAGAGACTGCGGGATGCTGCCGGGGATCTGATCTTCAACAAAAGTCCCGATGCGCTCACCGCGCTGCTGGAAGGGTGCGCCGGCGCAGACGCGCAGGCGGGCGGCAGCACTCCGAAACCGGCGGTAGACCCGTCTTGGCCCGCCAAAAGGCGAGCCAACTACAGGATCATAAACCAGCTAAAGGAGGGCATAGAGCGTGACGTGGTGCTGGCCATCGCCGACAACATAGAGAACCCCACCATACACGACGACGGCCACACCGTCTCCATAGACATGGATCCCCGCAGCACGCACGAGGCAGCCATCTCCACGCTGAACGGATCACTGCTCCCGGCCATGAAGACTGTGGGGGACATGTTTGGGGCCGGCGAACTCATACTGCCCTTCGTGTTGAAGTCGGCCGAGTGCATGAAGGCAGCCGTCTCGGAGCTGGAAAAATACCTGGTCAAAAAGGAGGGCGCCAGCAAGGGGAGGCTGGTGCTGGGTACCGTATACGGAGACGTCCACGACATTGGAAAGAACCTGGTAAAGACGATATTCCAGAACAACGGCTACACCGTATACGACTTGGGAAAGCAGGTACCGATGCAAAAATTTCTGGAAAAGATAGAAGAGGTGGATGCCGACGCCGTCGGCCTCTCGGCCCTGCTAGTGAACACATCCCGGGAGATGAAGCACTTTGTGGACCATACGCGGGAGCACGGCATGGACATCCCGATACTGTGCGGCGGCGCGGCCATAAACTCCAACTATATCAACCGGCTGGCCACCGACGGTGGAGTGTACGGGCCAGGCATGTTCTATTGCAAGGATATGTTCGACGGATTAAGCACAATGAACATGCTGATGGCCGATCGCGCGGCGCTGCTCTCGGAGTGGCGCGACATGCTGGAAAACAGGCGGCGGCCCTCCGGTGGCGCCCCAAAAGGCGGCCTGCCCCGCAGCAGCATCAAACCAGTAGAGCCGCCCCGCGTCGCGTACGGAACAACCATCATATCAGACATAGACTACGACATGGTCTGGAAGGCGGTGGATGTGAAGTCGCTCTTCAAGCTGGGTTGGGGCGTACGCGGCCGCGCGGGCCGAAAACAGGAAGAGGACCACCAGAAGATATACCAAACTATGAAGGGTGTGGTTCGGGAAATATTCGAGCCACAGATCATATATGGCTACTTTAGGTGCCGCTCCCTGGGGGAGAGCCTGGAGGTGGAGGGCAACTCTGGTACCATTGTCTTTGACTTTCCCAGGTCGCACCGGCCTGACCATTTATGCATCTCCGATTATTTCGGAAATGATGACGTGGTAGCGTTCCAAGCGTGTACGGCCGGAGCGGCCGCGAACCGCATAATATCAGAATGGGGCGAGGAGGGAAGGATAGTCGACGCATACTACCTGAACGGACTGGCCACTGAGTTTGTGGAGGCGATGGCCAGCTGGACCAACCGCATTATACAGCGCCAGATGGGGCGGGAACGAGGATGCCTACGGTATAGTTGGGGGTATCCGGACTGTCCCGACGTGGCGCAACATCGCCTGGTGTGGGATCTTCTCAAACCAGACAGGATTGGAATGAAGCTCACCACGTCCGGTCAGATCACGCCGGACCTCTCGACGGTGGCCATCGTGGTGCACCATCCTGATGCAAAATACAGCAAATGACGGAGAATCACGCATACGAGTGCGGCAGCCTGCAGGCCGTCCCATCGCGCGGGCACGATCCGCCCGGCCGGGAGACCGGCCCTCCATAGAACGCGCCGGTGCCAGACACAATGGCCATGCCGACCTTCCGGCCCAACCCCACCACGTGCCCCTGTTCCCGGCGTCGCCGGGCATCATCGACGCCTGACCGCCCCCTCCACCGAGGCTTCCGGACGCTTGCAACCGCCACAAATCCCCAACAAACCCCAAGATATCCCCGCGGGAACCAAGAGACATCCTGCCTACAAGCAGTACCCAAGGCAGCCGCCTTCGTACCTAGCCCTGGTGGTTGCCCACCCATGCCACGTCTTGCAGAATAAGCATTAACCAGCACCGGACCGCTTAGTCCCTGCCAGCTATCTATTAATACGTCTCAAAATCCAGCAGGGGTGGTGACCGGCTCAAAAGTGGAATTCGTACGGTATAGAAATCAGGCCGAGAGCCAGATGCCAGATTCCAGTTGTTTACACCATAACCACAATGCTACAATTGCAATAACGCCACATTGGTGGCTTGTCCCGTATGCGGTGATTTTGTTTGCTGTTCCGTATGCGGTGTAGGAGGCGGCCGGGATCATGCAGACATACCAGGAGTGGCTAGACGAATTTGTTGCGCTTCGCGACAAATCCGGAACCCCATACACCAGACAAGAGTACTTTAAGACGTTCTTTAATGAGGTAGACCCAAGAAAGATATACGAACAGGACGTACAAGTCACCAAGCGTTTGGTGGACCGAGGAGCCATTGTGTATGACTAGCGATAACGCACTAGTCGCTGCCTGCAGTAATGTGATTAAACGTTAGGAATTATTTGCAATGCCCCAATTGGATTATTCAGACGGTAACTTGCATCAAAATGTGATGTACGTGTGTCGAATGTCGAAGATGAAACGATACGGGAATATGCAGACCTGAAAAGGAGGTAAATCCTACGTCCTACCTGGGACGGCTGGTGAGCAGCGCCCTAGCGAATCATTGTCCTTGTGCCACCACAAGCGGCCTTGCGTCATCTGGAATGAATGGGTTAATCGGAGCTGCATCTTTTCTGGGCCTTGCGTCCTTATGGGCGATTGCGGCCTCACTGCTTGCCGACCAAACAAAGGAGGTGAAAGCAAAATCAATAGCTTAAACGCATTCATAGGCATTGACATAGGAGGGCGAACGTGTGTCGCAT
>JAGWAW010000186.1 GCA_021296165.1 Nitrosopumilaceae archaeon
AAAGCACCGCGCCGTGAAATCGCTCCTGCGCACCATGGAGGGGGCAGAGATATTCTCCATACTGCTGACCATCATGATTAGTAAATGAAAATGTGGAGTGCGAACAAGGCCGACGGGCAGCACTAGCCACTATTGTCTACATGTCTGTCTCAATATCGCATGCGGCGCGAGCTTTCGGAGACTTGATCTAGCAGGGAGAGTGTACATAATTCAACTATACCGGAAAAGTTCATAATGATCTTATTGCTTCATGAGGGCCAGATTACCTCAACCCCGGCCCTAGTGCCGGACCGTCCCTCCACATGGCGGGGTCAAGGTGGGCCGGATCTGGGGGCCGAAAAGTACTTTGATCGCGAACGCGCATACTGCCCAAGATGAACATGGCAATCAAGAAACGCATACGGGAGACCAATGACGCCAACGTGCGGGACCGCCTGAGGCTGGTCGGTGACGTGCAGGAGGGCGTGAACATAACCCAGGTGGCCAAGAAGCTGGGCATGAGCCAGCTCTGGGGCTCTAAGTGGTGGGCCCGCTACAAGGCGGAGGGTTTTGACGGACTGGAGGACCGCCCCAGAAGCGGCAGACCGCCCAAGGTGGCTAGGGACAAGATAGACGGGGCTGTCGCCCACTCCACCACATGGACGTCGGACGGCCTCCTTGATCATATAGAGGAGGAGACGAGAGTGCGGTACTGCCCAGGATACGGCGGCATGCTGCTCAGGAAGCGGGGGCACTCGCTGAAGGTCGCCGTCAAGCGGCACGTCAGGCGCGCCTCGCTCGAGGAGATAGGCAAGTTCCAGAGGAACATCCGGCGCAGGATCAAACGGTGCCAGAAGCGCATGCCCGTGCTGGTGCATGACGAGGCAATATTCGTCGCTGACGCCCGCCCGGGGCGAGTGTACACGCCCCCCGGAATACGGGCCGTCTGCCACGTCTCCGGAACACACGACCGGAGCATAGTGTACGGGGTGCCGGGCCTGGACGGCGAGCAGCTCTTCGAGCAGTACGACAGGTTCAACGGCGACACCTTTGCGGAGTACGTCAAAGAAGTGAAGAAGGAGTTCGGCGGGTCCTCATTATAGTGGACCGCGCGCCGCAGCACAGGGCCGGCATAGTGGGCAGGATGCTCAGGAGACTGACCGGCATACGCCTGGCGTTCCCTCCGGTGGCCTCGCCGGAACTGAGCACAGTCGAGGAGTGCTGGAGGCAGTCCAAAAAGGACCTGCTGAAGGTGTCCTATGTCACTCTGGGCAGGCTGCGCCAGACCATCGACGAGTACTTCGCGAGCAAGACGTTCGGCCTTGACATACTCGGGTACCTGATGCGTTCCCTCTGAGGCGACGCGGCGCCGCCCAAATGCGCCCAAACCGGAAGGCTGCGCACGGCATTCCAGCGGGGTGGGCGATCGTGGACGCCCCGCGCAGTACCGCAGCGAAACCACCCGCACATAAGGCCCGCATGGCACAGCAACGCCGTCCCGGAGCCAGTTTTCCCTCATATTTCGTACTGCCCGGTTCATTTGGATGGCCGTACGGTAGTTTTGGAGCATTAATGGCTAGTTTGGATCAGATCCCAATCACGAACTTACTCATTCCGGCATACATCTCAGGCACGGCCAATTCTACAGGGAATTGGAGTCGTGAAGCAGTGTCCGGAGGCCCTCCTCAAGTGATACCTTGGGCCTCCATCCAAGGACCCTTGCAGCCTTGGTTATGTCGGCCGCGCTCATCTTGGGATCACCGCGCCTCGGCCTGTCATATAGCGGCTCCACGTTCGCCCCCAATAGGGATATCAGCATCCAAGCTAGTTGTCTCAGGGTGACGGGCCTGCTCCCGCCGATGTTGAAGAATCCGGATCCAACACTGCTGCGCATTGCAAGGACGTTAGCTTCCACCACGTCCTGCACAAACGTGAAGTCCTTTACGTGCGACCCGTCACCAAAGATGACCGGCGGCTCGCCCCGGCTTATGTTGTTCAGAAACCGGGGAATCACTCTGGCATAGTTGGGATTCTCGCCCCTTCCGAATACGTTAAAGTATCTTAGTCCTATTATCTGCATCCCACTTCCCATGCACTCTTCTGCCATGATCTCGCAGTCGAGCTTCGTCCTGCCGTACGGACTTACCGGAGACGTGATTAGCAATAAGGATTCTACGCTCAAAGTCCCCAAGATTTCACGCTCAAAATGCCAATTACTAATCATTCTCTACGATCGGTATGCTTTGGGCGTTTCCGTATACGCTGGAGCTGCTCGCATAGACCACCTTGATATGGTGTCTGCCGGCAATTCGGAAGACGTTTCTTGTCCCGCCTACGTTGACGCTTCGGTACAGATCCGGGTCATTCCACGACTCCGGGACAAAGCCTAGGGCGGCTAGGTGGAATATACCATCTGTGTAGTGATGGCCATAAGGTTTGCAAAAAAACCCACAACACATACGCGCATACCGACAACCATCCTTGCCAAAGCTATAG
>JAGWAW010000027.1 GCA_021296165.1 Nitrosopumilaceae archaeon
CCCGCCGGTGCGCCGGTCATAGTACCCCCGGGTGGTGATGCGCCCCACCACAGACGGGCTCAACGCTTCCCGAGCCGCGCCTTCTGCTTCTCTATCCCGGCCCGCTCGACCTTTGCGAACAGTGGAGATATCCTGCCGAGCCGGTGCCCCGCCCTGATCCCCAGCTCCGATGCAGAGTCCCAGGGCGTATCAGAGACGGCCCCCTCCAGCCTCAGCTGTGCCCACATCCTGGAGGCGGATCCTGGCAGGAACGGATACAGTGCGACGGCGATGCTGCGTGCGGCGTTTACCGAATAGTATATGCACGAGGCAGTCCCCGGACGCCCCCTCCAGGGCTCCTTGCGCTGAAAGTACTGGTTGAAGAACGCCGAAAACTCCATCACCCGCCTTATGGCCCGGTCTATGTGGTTGGACTCCATCTGCGAGCCCACCGACTCGGCAAGACCCGATATGCGCAGGCGGGCCGCCTGGTCGTCGGCGTCGTCCCCGTCCGGCTCGGGAACCACCCCACCAAAAGACTTTGCTGTAAACCCCAAGGAGCGGTTCACAAAGTTTCCCAGATTTCCGATAAGCTCCGAATTGATGCGCGTCGCAAAGTCGTCCCAGTCAAAGTTGAGATCATCTTGCGAGTATGACGTGATCGACAGCAGGTAGTACCGCAGATAGTCTGCCGGGTACTCCCCCAGAAAGTCCCGGAGGCCTATGTACCAGTTGCGGCCCTTTGATATTTTTTTGGACTGCAGCGTCAGGTGCCCCCGGGTGGGCAGGTAGTCGGGGAGCTTGTACTCGGACTCCAGGCCCATGCGCACGGCGGGCAATAGCAGGTAGTGGTGGTACACTATATCCTTGCCGATAAAATGGTAAATGTCCGCCGAGTTCCAGAACTCCCTGCCGTCCACCCCCCGCTCCTCCAAGAACTTTAACGCGGTGGATATGTACGCCAGGTGGTTGTCGAACCACCCGTACAGCACCTTTCCGGCGGCCTCCTCCAGGGGTACGGGCACCCCCCAGGGTATGTCCCGGGTTATGTCCCAGTCCTCCAGGCCGGATTTTATCCAGCTGCGCACGTAGTTTTTTACGTCCTTTTGCAGGTTCGTGCTGGAATCCAGCCAGTCGCTCAGGGCGCCGGCAAACGAGCTCAGCCTGAAAAAGTAGTGCGTCGTGGGCCGCTTGACGGGGGGCTTTCCGCACAGGGCGCACCGCGCGTCCAGTATGTCGTCGGGGATGCTGCTGCACTTTTCACACAGATCCGAGTACTGGTCCTCGGCGCCGCAGTTGGGGCAGGTGCCGTGGACGTAGCGGTCCGGCAGGAATTTTCCGTCCGTTTCGCAATAGTATTGTATTATTTCGGTATATGTGGCCGGCCTGGTTCAGCCGCCCAAAGACATACTGGGCAAACTTGACATTTTCTGGGGAGCTGGTGCTATAGAACATGTCAAACGATACGGCCAGCGCCTCAAAGTCTGCCAGGTCGCGTCCATTCCAGTACGCCGAATACTCCTGGGGCGTCTTGTTCTCCCGCTCCGACTGTATCAGTATCGGGGTGCCAAAGTCGTCGGAGGCGCAGATATAGTCATCCGGAGAAACCTGACGGTGGCATCAGCCGGCAGGTACGTCGAGGCGGCGTGGCCCAGGTGTATCTCGCCGTTGGCATACGGCAGGGCGCTTGTTATCAGGGCCTTCCTCCCCATCGGGGCGGTACCCGCTTCAGGCTTAATGAGTCTGTCGTATTCCACCATTTTCGCCCCCGGCACACCTTGAATCATATAGGTATGGGCCCCCATACATGGCCATGAGGGGCCTCATCATGGGAAGGTTTCAGCCATTCCACCTGGGGCACATGGCGCTGGTCAGGCAGGCCATGGCCGAGTGCGACGACATCATAATAGCTGTCACCAGCACCCAGTACAACTATCTGGAGAAGGACCCCTTCACCGCCGGCGAGAGGATAGAGATGATCCGCAATGCCCTGAACGAGTCAGGTGTGGACCCGGGCAGATACATGATACTGGGGCTGGAGAACCAGCACAACGTGGCCACCTGGCCGGCCTACATCCGGGCGGCCCTGCCGCCGTTCCAGAGGATATACAGCGGCAACCCCTACGTGGCCATGCTGCTGCATGACTACGGAACGGAGGTGGCCGAACCCGACATGGTGGACCGGGAGAGGTTCAACGCCAGCATACTGCGCCGCATGATGGCCGACGGCGGGGACTGGAGGGGACGGGTGCCGCCGGCGGTGGCCCGGTTCGTGGAGTCGGTGGGCGGCGAGGGGCGCGTAAGGACCATACTCGGCTCGGACACGGATCCCACCCGCCATTGACCCCGCCATCGAGGGCGTGCCCCGTCTGCCCGTGCGGCGCCAGAAAGTTCGAGCGGCTGGCCGGCGAGGGGGTGCGGGTAAGGTGCCTGGCCTGTGGACGGGTATTGTCGGTGTGATACCATCAGACTTGCGACAGGTGTATGTGGACTATCTTCCAGGAGCCCTCCTGCCGGACCAGTACGAATGTTGCCCTGCCGTCTATGGAGACATGCTCGCCGGTGTAGTTCTTGTTGTCTACAAGCATGCCCTTTTGGTTCAGCTCGACGGCCACCACCGCCGCCTCCCCGAACACGCTGACTCTGGGGCGGGCAAGGGTGTAGCTGTAGTCGGACAGGCTGACAAAGCGCAGCGTCTCCAGGGTGAGTGTGGTCTCATAGTCCTTTAGATCGTAGGGCGGGACGTCGCTAAAGCTGGTAAAGCGCGGGTCATCAAGCTGTATGCGCTGCAGCACCGCTGTGTCTTTGGTACGGCCCACCTCGAAGAACGACTCCACCACTTGCAGTATGTCGATGGCCTGGGACATGTTGGTGTGTCGTAGCGGGTGGCTTTTTTGTGTTTGTGACCGAGGACAATCACATTCCGCAACAAGGGCCGCTACGGCCTACACGAGTATGCAGGCCCCAAACGAATGTCAGCATCGATGGCCGGTTGCCAGGACGGGGCGTGGCACGATTCCCACACGCAAGAACTACCATCCCAAACAATTAAAACGGTTTTTCCCGCACGGCGGCCATGCCCGAGACAGTGTGTAAGGACTGCGGCATCAGGCTGTTCCACGAGAACGAGACCACGCTAAAGGTGGAGACTGCCATACACAAAAAGTTCTGCAGGAAGGAGCAGGGCGCCACCCACAGCTACATGCACCGGGATCCCGCCCACATGGAGACCTTTGATGCGGAGAGGCAGAACGATGCTGACGGAAACCCCATACTCAAAAAGTAGGCCCATCCCCGTCTGGTACCCATCCGCCAAGACACATCTGTAATGCTCAAATAGCGCGGGCCGGTAGTCGTGTCGTGAGCGATATCCGCTTCATAATGGCCGGCGTGGCCCTAGTCTTTGCCGGATTTTTGGTGTTGGGCGTGTTCGGTGACGCATACAGGTCCGCCAACGTCCAGAACGCCGAGTTTGAGGACTGCATGGAATATTCAGAGGACAGACCCCCGGTGGAGGCCGACTGTGTGGAGGCGGCGCAGGGCTCGGTGGCGTTCTTCGGCCTGGTGCTGGCGCTGCTGGGGGCCGGCGTCTTCGCCCTAGTCAAGGGCTACCGCGGAAAGTGGGACAACGAGGCAAGGCCCGAGGACATGCTGGGTCCCGGATACCGGGGCGACGAAAAACCATAAGGATGCGCACGCGGCTCCACGGTCCCTGTAGGGCGCAGGCCATGCCCCGCCAAGTCGTCAGATACCAAACCACACAACGGGACGCCACGGCCATCGCCCGAGCGCAGAATGGCCGTGTCCGGGCGCGACACGTCCCGCCGGACACCAACAATAAGGGGAAAAGAAATTACTATTTCTTGCAGCGGAGAGTCCGATATTCGTCTGGATTCTCCCTTGCCATTCTTTGGTAGCAGACTTCTTCATACGGCATCTCTTTTCGTATGGTATACGCGTCTTAGGTATTTAAGGCCACGCAGGACGATACCCGGACTGCGCCCGTCGGTACGCCCACATATGGCCGCCCCGCGGCGGTACGGAGGGTCCGCCAGTCCATATAGATTCGGTATGGCGCCAGGAAAGGGATTCGAACCCCTGCACGCTTGCGCGTAGCGGTTTTCGAGACCGCCGCCGTAACCGCTTGGCTACCCTGGCAAGTATGGTGGCCCGGCTCCCCTAATATAGCAAATGCCCCCCATATCTGACGCCGTGGGCGTGGCCGCGCCCCGGCGCGGCAAACCCCAAAATACGGCCGCCCCGGCGCACCATATGTGGGACTAAACCTCAAGGACGTGGCCCTGCGGGAGAAGACCACCCTGGAGTCGTTCAACACCCGGGTGGTGGCCATAGACGCATACAACGCCCTGTACCAGTTCCTGAGCACCATCCGGGGAAGCGGCGGCATGCCCCTCGCGGACCTGGAGGGCAACACCACCAGCCACCTGAGCGGGCTGCTGTACCGGAACGCCAGCTTCCTGTCCATGGGGATAAAGCCCGTATGGGTGTTCGACGGCAAGCCCCCGTCCCTCAAGGCGGCCGAGATCGAGAGGCGCCGGCAGACCAAGGTGGACGCGGCCGTAAAGTACGATAGGGCCGTGGCCGAAGGGGACCACGAGGCCGCAAGAAAGTACGCCCAGCAGGTCACGACCCTGAAGGACGGGATGGTGGACCAGTCCAAGGAGCTGCTGGACCTCTTCGGCATCCCCCACGTGCAGGCCCCCTCCGAGGGAGAGGCCACCGCGGCCAGCCTGACCGCCACGGGCCAGGCGTGGGCGGCGGCCAGCCAGGACTACGACTCCATACTGTTCGGCGCCCGGCGGCTCGTCCGCAACTTTACCAACAACGGCAGGAGAAAGGTGCCCAACAGGAACTTTTACGTCACCGTGGAGCCGGAGATGATACTACTGGAGCGGGTGCTGAAGAGCGCCGGCCTGAGCCGGGAGCAGCTGGTCGACATGGGCATCATGATAGGGACCGACTTTAACCCGTCGGGATTCTACGGCATCGGGCCCAAGAAAGCCCTGAATCTCATAAAGAAGTACGGGCGGCTGGAGGACATACCGCAGGTGCAGGAGAAGATGGAGTCCACGCCGTACGAGAAGATCCGCAGCATATTCCTGGAGCCGGACGTCGCCGACGTGGACGAGATACGGTTCGGGAGCGTTGATCACGAGAGCATAATTCGGTACATGGCAGAGCGCGACTTTTCCCCCAACCGGGTCGAGCAGGCGCTGGGCCGCATGAGAAAGGCGCTGGAGAAGAAGAGCCAGACCCTGGAAAAGTGGTTCTAGCCGTCCCGTTTGGAGAACGAGAGCGACGCCGAGTTGATGCAGTAGCGCAGGCCCGTGGGGCCGGGTCCGTCGTCGAAGACGTGTCCCAGGTGCGACTCGCAGTTGGAGCAGACCACCTCGGTGCGCACCATGCCGTACGACGCGTCCACCCTGCTGCCCACCGCGTCCCGCTTGCTGTCGGCGAAGCTGGGCCAGCCGGTGCCCGAGTCAAACTTTGTCTTGGAGTCAAATAGGACCGCCCCGCAGCACACGCACGAGTACGCCCCCTCCCCCTTGTGGTCGCAGTACGTTCCGGTGAACGGCGGCTCGGTTTGGCCGTGGGCGCACACGCCAAACTGCTCTGGCGTGAGCCGGCGCCGCATCTCCTCCAGGTACTCTGGCTTTACCATCGCATCCCCTCCGTACGATATAGGGCACCCCATACTTATCTTCTTTTGGTGACATAGACCGTACGCCCGGCTCACCCATTGCGGGGCCGGGCATAGCGGCCACATACCGGACCGATCCTAGGGCCGGGCTCCTGTGGCCACGATCCAGAAAGACCATTCTCCCGCAGTATGTAGTGGACTCGATATCCCGCTCAGGCGACGCTCAGGGCGCCGCCGGCCGCCGCCATATCCCGCACGAACGCCGGATACGAGACGGCGGCCGACTCGGCCCCGGACACGGCCGAGTCCCCCGCGTACATTCCCGCTATGCAGAACGCCATGAACAGCCGGTGGTCGTGGCGCGGATCGAGCGCCGCCCCCCGCATCCGGCGGGGCGGATGAAGCGTCATGCCGTCGGGCCGCTCGTCTATGCGCACCCCCATCTTGGGCAGCTCCGACGATATTATGGATATGCGGTCGGTCTCCTTGAGGCGGGCGTGCTCCACGCCGGTTATTATGATGGGCTGCTCGGACTTTAGCGCGAGTATGGCCAGCGGCGGCAGCAGGTCCGGCGAGTTGCCCAGGTCAAAGGTTCCTCCGCCCAGCCGCTCCGGCGGCGCGACGGACACGGCGTCCTCGCCCACGCTCACGGCCACGCGCATCAGCTCCAGTATGTCCAGGAACGCCTCGTCCCCCTGTGGAAGGCCGTCCATCCTCCCACTAACGCGGAAGGAGCCGTCGCCGCACAGCACCGCGGCGGACAGCAGCAGCGCCAGGCTGGAAAAGTCCATGGGGACGGTGAACCTGGCCGGCTCATACCTGGCCGGGCGTATCTCATAGCTGCGGTATGGTATGACGGTCCTCGCCGAGACGCCGAATCTCCGCATCGTGGCCAGGGTCATGTCCAGGTACGGCCTTGACACCATCTGGCCCTCTATCGTTATGTCCATGCCCCGGGGGGCCATGGGGGCGGTCATCGCCAGGGCCGAGACGAACTGGCTGGAGACGTTGCCCCGTATGGACACCGCTCCGCCGGAGATGGGGCCTGACACGGTCATCGGGGGGCGGCCGCTCCGGGACGTGCACCTAGCCCCCAATACACCCAGCGCGTCCAGCAGCGGCTGCATGGGCCTCTCCTGCAGGCTGGCATCGCCCGTGAGGGTGGCGGTGTGCCCGTACAGCGACGCCAGCGCGGCGGCCATGCGTATGGTGGTGCCCGAGTTTGCCGCGTCGATGGCCACGTCGCCGGACGGCTCCACCCCCTTGTGCACCGTGATGCGGTCGCCGCGTACGGCCACCTCGGCGCCCATGCTCCGGCACGCCTCTATGGTGGAGAGCGTGTCTCCGGAGAGCAGCGCCCCCTCCACCACGCTGCCCCCGCCGGCCATCGACGCCAGGAATACGGCCCGGTGGGTGTAGCTCTTGTTGGGGGGGCACGATACGCTGCCGGAGAGCGTGGAGCGCGATACGCTACAGTCCATCGGAGAACGCCTTGCTATTATTGATCGTGGTTGTTATGGTGCGGCCCTCCAGCGGCTTGAAGACCTTCTCTATATCCCTCTCCCCCCCTGCCCTCACCACCGCCGCGACGGCCGGCCCGTTCCCGGAGAGGGACGCCCCCAGGGCCCCGGCCTCCAGCAGGGAGTTGAGCAGGTACGGGTCGGGGCCCAACACCGGGGAGACGGCCAGCCCGTTCATCGTCATGGCCTCCCAGTGGCGCCCCTCCCGGGCCGCCTTCCAGGCCATGTTCAGCACCCTGGCCATCTTCCTCAGGTTCCGGATGCTACGGCGGCGGCGGTGCTCGGGCACGAATATCACCGAGGCCAGTCCGGGCGGGGCGCGCCGGTGCTCCACCAGACTGGAGCGGGAGTTGTGCGTGACGTTGAATCCGCCGTAATAGCAGCCGCACACGTCGTCGTACGCGCCGGTGACGCTGACGCCCGATCGTATGGACGCATCTACGCCGGCGGCCAGCATGTCCTTCTCGCTCATGTCCGGATTGAACACCCTGGAGCACGCCATGGCCACCGCCGTGGATACGGAGCTGGAGCTCTTCAGGCCGCATCCGGTGGGCACCTGGGACGTGACATAGACGCTTATGCGGTGGCGCCGCAGCTCGTCCTTGGGAACCACGTTGCATATGGTCATGTTCAGCAGCCGGGAGCTCTGGCTGCGGGTGTTTATCGATATGCCCTTGCCGGGGACCGCCGTGACGCGGGCCGTGGTGACCAGCGAGGTCCCCAAGGTGGCCCCGTACCCGGTGGCGATTGCATTCACCAAGGATACGGCGCCGTGCACCGTGGCGGTCGCCCCCTTCACTCGAACACCCCCACAAGGGCGCGCTTCATGGTCTGCACCGGAGCCTCCCTGTCGTGCAGTATCGAGAACGAGAGGGCGGCCTGGTGCAGAAGCATCTCCCAGCCAGGTATTATGACGGCGCCGGCATCCTCTGCCTGCTCCAGAAACGACGTGCGGACGGGCCTGTACACCATATCGTACGCCACCACTCCCGGCGACACCCTGCCCATGTCCGCGGGGGACGGGCCGCCGTTCATCCCAACGGAGGTGGCGTTCACCACCAGATCAAAGCCTGCCTCCACGTACGAGGGCAGCGGCCCCGAGCTGGAGGACACCCCCATCCGGGAGCAATGCTCCGCCAGGCTCCGCGCCTTTTCGACATTCCGGTTGCAGATATGTATGTGGGATGCGCCCCGGGCGGCCAGCCCCGACGCGCCGGCCCTGGCCGCCCCGCCGGCGCCCAGCAGCAGTACGCGGCACCCCGGCAGGGGCACGTTCCGGGACAGGAGGGGTCCCAGAAACCCCTCCATGTCGGTGTTGAAGCCGCGCCGCCGTCCGCCACGGTCGTGCACAAGGTTGGCGGCGCCTATCAGGCTGCACTCCTCGGAGACGGAGTCCAGGTGTTCCATTACGGCCACCTTGTGGGGTATGGTCACGTTGAACCCCTCTATCCCGGCGGCCCGGAGCGAGTCCAGGCCCTCGGGCACCTCCCCCCTCGGCACGCGGTACGCAATGTACGTGCAGTCCATGCGGGCCTCCAGAAACGCAGCGTTGTGCATGGCCGGCGACAGCGAGTGGTCTATGGGGTCACCTATCACGGCAAACGTCCGCACCATTCTACATGACCCCGGACAGGCGGCGGGCATCCTCCAGCGAGTACTGGCCCGGGGCCACCGGGTCCCCCAGCGACACGTACATGAACGGGCACCCCATATGCATCGAGCACAACCGGGTGAAGCGGCCCGCATCCCCCATGGCAAACGCCACCAGGTTTACCTTGCCCCGGTGCGCGTACAGGCTCAGTATGGCCGCGGCGCCGTACCCCGCCTCGGCTGTCACGACCATCTTGACCCAGTCCGAATACTTGCCCATATCCCCCATGCGGCGCCGGAGCCGTGCCGCCGACGGGCTCCCCCGGAGGTCATGCCAGGACGCCAGAATGCCCGTGTTCAGGCGGCTTCGCAGTCCGGGGTTGTTCAGCAGCGTGTTGTACTCGACGTCCAGCAGGAAGGGACTGTAGGCGGCCGCCCCCTCCAGCAATTCGATACGCTCGGCCTCGGTCCCCCCGAACCGTCCCCCCTCCTTGCGCGAGCGCAGAGTAAGTATGGCGCGGCCCATCCTGGATGATACAGACTCCAGGAATGGCCCCACCTCGGAGGCGTCCAGATAGTCCAGGCGGATCTCCGCATACTTTGAGGACTCCAAGGCCAGCTCCAGATCGCGGCGCATCCCCTCCGGCGTGTCGGCGGCCACAGAGGCGCACGTGGTGTACTTCATTTCTCCAGGATGTATTCGCTGTCCACCTTCATGCCAAAGTGCCTTCCGGCCGCCGGCGTCGCGTACACCATTATCTGGTCGCCCTCCTTGAGGTGCGTGACCGACACCAGCTCCCCGTCGGGCCGCACGAACCGTATGGTCTCGGCGTTCTGCGCTATTATTCCGCCCGACTCGGTGTCTGTGGCCGCCCCCACGAACAGCATGGGCCTGCTCTCTATCTTGGAGCGGCCGACCGTAACGCGCCGCGACCTGCCCTCCCCGTTGACCGCCAGCACCTCTGAGCCCCCCTCCAGTTCCGAGAGGTACATCGTGTTGCCGCTGGGTGATAGCGTGTAGCAGTGGACGGCGCCCGCGTTGACCCGGAACGGCCGCGGGGACGTGAACGAGGAGCCCACCGACTCGTTGTGTATCAGGAACAGGAAGTTGGACCGGTTGCCGACCAGCATCCCCTCGCCCATCTTCAGTATGGAGGTGGTGTCCACGCATACCCGCTCGCCGTCGCCGGTCTCGCGTATGGCGGTGACCCGGGCCGGAACCACCTCAAAGGTGGAGGAGGCCAGGTAGGCCAGCGTCGAGGACACCTCGTCGGCCGAGGAGGTCTCCAGGATTACCGCATCTACGCCTATGTCCAGTATGGAGAACATCTTGCGCGCCTCCTCGGCCGTGCCGGCCGAGGCGATTATGCGGGTGTCGACGTCGTGCAGCTTGGCTATGGCGTTCTCCAGCGGGATGATCTTCCAGTCGTCCACGTCCGCAATCACAAAGTCCAGGCCCGCGGCGGCATCCGCCAGCATGGTGTCGATGTCGGCGTTGGACAGTATGCGGTAGCGCCGTCCGGTCTGCTCGTCTGCGCCGTCGGTCAGGATGTACGTGGAGTCGTCCCGGCGGTGCATGACCGACACGGGCAGGCCCTCCGCGGCGGCCGGATCCGCCAGCACCGTCCTGATTCCCATACCTGCAACCTCCTTGAGAAACTGCCCGTCGGCGGTGGCCGGGGCCACTATCAGCTCCCGCCCCCTATCCAAGGTCACCCACCGACTCTGCCTTCTCGCCGTCGAATATGATGCGGGCCAGGGCCCTGGTTATCGCGGGGGGATTGCGGTGCGCGAACACGTTCCGGCCATACGTGACGCCGGCGGCTCCTGCCTCCATCACCTCCTGTGTCATGCGCAGCAGGTCGGCGTCCGACTCCACCTTCGGGCCGCCGGCCACCACCACCGGAACCGGCGTGCTCCTCACTATACCGGCAAAGGAGTCCACGTCCCCCGTGTATACGGTCTTTACTATGTCGGCGCCGCACTCGGCGCCTATCCGGGCGGCATGGGCGACGATCTCGGGATCGTGCGGGTTGGGGACGTTCTCGCCGCGGGGGTACATCATGGCCAGCAGCGGCATGCCCCAGTTCTGGCACCTCTCGGCCACCATCCCCAGATCCTGCAGCATCTCGGGCTCTTCGCGGCCGCCTATGTTGATGTGTAGCGAGACGCCGTCGGCGCCCATCCTGACGGCCTCCTCCACGCTGCCGGTGAGCATCTTGCGGTTGGGCGAGAGTGACCTGGAGGTGCTGCTGGAGAAGTGCACCAGCACCCCGACGGACGGCACCGCGTCCAGCGACTTTAGTATGCCCTTGTTTATTATGACGCTGGTGAGGCCGGCCGGGGCGCACTCGCGTATTATCAGCGAGGGATCCTCCAAGCCCGGTATGGGACCGTTGGATATGCCGTGGTCCATCGGAATGCAGAGCATCCTGCCGCCTCGAAGTATGCGGGACAGACGCACCTGAAGGCCTGAGACCATGTGCGGGGGCAAGCGTCGCCCATTTAAAAACAATGGTACCGGCATCTCCGGCCGCCGGAAGGCAGCGCCACGGGTGCCGCCATCACCCGGCCTGCGGCCGGCGCCTCTCCGCCGGCCACCCGAGCGGCAGTGTCCGGGCTGCGCCGCGGGGGGGTCCCGCAGAGAATCTGGTGGCGGGATCAGGAGAATGCGATCGGCGGTGTGGGATGCCCACATTCAGGGGTATGCTTGCGCGGATGCCGGACGGTGCGCCCTAGACCATCGGAGCGGCCAAAAGGCGGCCTGTCCGTCTCACTCCAGGCTGCCCGGGCGCGGCCGATGCGGCGGCCGCCCGGCGCCGCGGAGCGGCGCGTATGCACGGCACCGGGTTCCATGCCCAAGGGCGTCGGCCGCCCGGACCAAGACGCGGCGGCGCCAGCAAATATTAAGTGGCGTTAAGCACCAAAATGGCGCAGTGATACAGGAAGGTGACCGGGTACCTGATTTTGAGATGCAGAGCCAGACCGGCGAGATCGTGCGCTCCTCGGAGATGGCCGGCGATAAATACATCATCTACTTTTATCCCCGCGACTTTACGCCCGGCTGCACCACCGAAGCAGACGAGTTCACAAAAGCGCACGGGGTGTTCGAGAAGGCGGGCATCCGCATACTGGGCGTCAGCCCGGACACGGCTGAGTCGCACCAAAAGTTCTGCAACAAGATGAACATACCATATCCCCTCCTGGCCGACACCGACAAGACCCTGGCCAACGCCTTTGGGGTGTGGGGACCCAAAAAGTTCATGGGCCGCGAGTACATGGGCGTCAACAGGAGCACGTTTCTGGTGGACGAATCCGGCACGGTGTTCAAGGTCTTTGCGAAGGTGAGGCCGAAAGGACACGCGCGTCAGGTCCTAGAGTCGTTTACAAAATAAAGATAGGTTGTAAATCAGAATCCCTTGGGAAGCGTACCCCGGGGGCGCTTCGGTGCCTCGGCGGCTTGGCTCGCTTTTACTGCCTTTGCTGCCTCGGCCGCCTTCTCCTGGGCCACTCTTGCAGCCTCCTGGGCGGCGGCAGCCTGCTGCGCCAGCTTTGCGGCCTCCTCCTGAGCCTTGCGGGCCACATCCTGCGGGGACGGAGGCGGCGGGGCCTTGGTGGACTCCACGCGCTTCAGATACTCGGCCTCATACTTTGCCAGATCATCCTGCCTTGATTTGGACTGCTGTGTCTGAGGGGGTGGCGGGGCCTGCTGTGTCTGCTGCGGGGGAGGGGGTGGCGGGGCCTGCTGTGTCTGCTGCGCCTTCTGCGGAGAACCCTCCGCCTTCAGGTCGTATCCTCCAAACGTCTTGTCCGGAGGATGGTACGCCAGTCTGGCCCTAGTTGCAAAGTACTGGTTGGACGGCTGCGTGTATCCCGTTACATTGGCCTTCTGCTCGTTCCAGCTGGGTTCGGCCGGAACGCGTCCGGCGGGTGCGGTTCTTCGTACGAAATACCTGTGGGGGGCCGGAGAGTATCCGGTTACCTTGGCGCGGTAATCGTGAAAGTCCGTCATGTTGACGGATCTGTACACCTTCTCCAGTGCGTCGTTGATGTTTCCGGATGGCGCGGACTCGGCCGGCTGCGGCTTGGTCTCTGCCGGTTTCGGGGGTTCCATGCCCTTGGGCAGGGATCCTCTCGGAGACTCGGGTGCCGGTTCGGGAGCGGCTTTTGGCGGCTCTTCTGTCGCCATACTCCCTTTTAGCTTGTCCAGCCTTGCATCCAGCTCGTCTATCATCGCTAGAAGGTCATCTTTAGTTACCTTAGGTTTGCGTTGTCTAGTCGACATTTAGGTTGCTGCCCCCTGCTATCTATTTAATTTTTTGATACAGGGTAGCCAGTTTCATAATTCGATGGCGCCCCTTATGGGCCCGTTGCCGCGGCCGGGCAGACCCGGCCCGCATCGCACGCCATGAGGCGGTTTGTGCGCGTCCCGAGCCCAAAGTGTGTGGGCGGCGCGTCCGCCCATGTCATTTGGCGGCATGATCCCGGCCTTTGATGGTATGGCGCGCAGTGCCGCCCGGAGTGGCCAAGCCGTGCAGTATCATGCCGCGCACGCCGCCCGGACTGCCCCGACGGCCCTATCCCCGACATCCTGGGTGCGGTTGTAGGCGGCTATCTTGGTGGCGATCTCGATATAGGCGGTGT
>JAGWAW010000028.1 GCA_021296165.1 Nitrosopumilaceae archaeon
AAGGAAGTCAGGACCAAGGACCCCAACTGGATGGAGGCGGAGTCAAATGGCTAGCGGACATAATTTTCGTATACTACAGTGGGGTACGGCGCTCTGTACTCCAGAAAGTAGTTCCGTCCCCGGTTCGAGCGAGCAGATCTGTTTCATGGTGATCGCGCCTGCCTCCAAGGACGCGCCGAGTTGTAACCGGAATCTACAAGGGGATTTATGCGCCATTCCATACCATTTTTCTGTATTTGTTACCATCAGTATCCATTTATTACCGTTGAATTCCGAATAAAACCGTACAACCTATCGTTCCGGTCTCTGTCCGGCCGCTTCCGCCCAACCGGCGAAACGTTAAATATCAGCCACCTGTACGCGAATTCAGGTAATGCGTATGAACGGTAGAGTAATTCTGACAGTCGGCTTAGCGGCGGTCTTCGTGATGGGCTACTACGGCACAAGCTCCGTAGCCTTTGCACAGTATATGGGCAACGTGGGTTCCGCTGGCGAGACAGGACAGCACACACTGGAGGAGAACTTGGAGCTGGCACAGAGGCGGCTCGAAATAATATCGGATAATCCGGGCAGCGGGTCTGGTACTCCATACCTTGATGCTAGCGGTGTGCTGGGTGCATCCATCATTGCGGGGGCCGTGTTTGGTGGTATCGCCGCGGCCTTCTTCGTGAGGGCGCGCTCCGGCAGGTACGCTGCAATGGGCCGAGGTTAACCCCTCTTTTTCTCTATTTTATGAAACGGGACCGCCATGGGGGAGGGGGGGGGCGCGCAACCTTTATGGAATAGAGCGGCGCCCCCCTGCCTGTGAGATACTGGCTTGCCAAACAGGAGCCGGGGGGTCCCCGGGGGTATCCCCTCTCCAGCTTGGAACGGGACGGCCGGACCGTGTGGGACGGCGTGCACAACAACTTGGCGCTCAAGCACATGCGGGAGATGAGGCCCGGGGATCTGGTGCTGTACTATCACACCGGCACCGAGAGGCAGGCGGTGGGCACGATGGAGGTGGTCTCCGAGCCCTACCCCAACCCCGAGGAGGATAATGAGAGGTTCGTGGTGGTGGACGTTGAGTACAGGAGTACGTTCGCCAAGCCGGTCACCCTAGGGCAGATGAAGCGGCAGAGGGAGTTCTCCAACTGGGAGCTGCTCCGCATAGGGCGCCTCTCCGTGATGCCAGTGCCGGAGCCCATATGGAATCGGATCCTGCTCATGTCCCGCTGAGGGCGCCCGTCGGCCCCGCCCGCACGGTTGATATATGCAACGGATCCGCCCCTCTGCATGGCAACGGCCTTTGTTTTGATAAACTGCGAATTGGGCTCGGAGCAGTCCATAATACAGCAGCTGCGCGGCATAGATGGCCTCAAGGAGGTCCACGGCACGTTCGGGGCGTACGACATACTGGCCAAGATCGAGTCCGGCACAATAGAGAAGCTGCGGGAGACCATAACTTGGAAGATCAGAAAGATAGAGAGGATCCGCTCCACCCTCACCCTGATGGGTATTGAGGGTCAGTCCTGACATTGAAGAAGCTGCACTTTATTTTTCTAATAAGGGACTCCGAGGTGTCGGACCGTCGGGGAGAGTTCGAGTACGTCCAAGACATGTCTTCGTTCTTCGAGTACTGGATCCGGGAGGCGTTCGGCGTCCGCTTTGAGGTACTCTGCGACATGATGGTATCGGGCCGGCGGAGCATCCTGCAGAGGCCAGACATCCACACACTTGTGGAGGATCACCGGGAGAGGGGGACTGACGTCTACCACTTCTACCTGACATACTTTAGGCCTCTGTGGACCGACTGCACCTGCGATGGATACCACGCCGAGAACTTTGGCATGGTATGGTGGCAGCGCCCCGCCGGGGGGCCGGACGCGCCCAGCGTGCCGTTCATGGCTGAGAAAAACTGTACGGCCGTCTCCCACGTGCTGGCGCACGAGATCCTCCGACAGAAGGGGTATTCCAGGTATGTTCCTGCCGTCCACGACATCTGGACACGCCACCACTATTCGGATCTGCGGTTTGTGGGGTATGGCCGCGACCACAAGAGGGAAGATCGTTCCCCCGCATTCCTAGTCATGGATGCGGCGGACTTGGTCTAGATGGGTATCTGCACATAGATGTTGTTGTCAAAGTTCACCACTCTAAAGTCGATGCGGTTCTCCTCGTCCTTTGGACGCTTCCCGCTGAGGGCGCCCAGCTCCTTGGCGGCATCGGCCTTTACGCCCACCGAGGAGCCGTAGATGGCCTCGGACATCATCGTCCCGTGCTCGCCGCGCTTTATGTCCTCGACCATCTCGAAGAAGCGGGAGACGTCCTTCTTGGATACGGGGTTGCCTGACGCCTTGTTCTGCGCCACGGCCACGTACACCCCCCTGTTCTTTACGGCCACCGGGAAGACGTGGTTCTTTCCGGACTCGCCGGGGACAGAGTCGTCCATGAGTATCTCGCACTTGTGGAAGGCGCTGGAGACGTACGCGAAGAACCGGTAGTGGCTGAATAAGCCGTCCTTGTCGTCCTCGCAGTCCACGAAGATGCTGTACAACATCTTGAGGGCATCCTCGTTCATGCTCTGCAGCCTGTCGTCCATCCGGCCCTTCTCCAGCAGGTCAGAGTTACACTCGGTGGCGACTCTCTTCAGTATGAACTCGGGTATGTTGTAGTTCCTCAGCGTGGACACATGGGCGCCGTCCTGCGTAGTGCCAAAGGTGGGAAATCCCTTGTTTACCATACTGTCCTGTCCTTCATTATATCTAGGCGGCGCCTTATATATCTGTATTGCATATGGGCGTACTCGTTTAGGTTCAGTGTGATGCAAGAGAACACTCAGGGGTTTGTGGTACTGATCTGGCAGTTTTTGCGGACATGCCATGCGTGATCTGGCCGTATGGTGTGTCAAGTCATATGGATCATATCGAATATGCCAGAGTCGGCAGGTACTCGCGCAGGTCCAAACACGCACATGCGGACGGTGCCTCCTGTGCGGCAACTAGGTTGCTCGCGCTCTGCGCCCGCCATTCCAAATCGATAAATAATTCACATCCGTACGGATGCCGTGACACTGGCCGACGACATACGGGGTCGCCATCCTATAGTGGTTCCCGGCGTGTATGATGCCTTGGGGGCCCGAATGGTACAGTCTGTGGGGTTTGGAGCGATGTTCCAGACCGGATACGGCACCTCGGCCACGCTCTTGGGCATGCCTGACTACGGGTTCGTGGGCGCCGCCGAGACCGTCGACAATGCCCGCCGCATATGCTCGGCGGTGTCGGTTCCTGTCATAGTGGACGCGGACACCGGATACGGCGGGGCGCTGAACGTGCATCACTTGGTGCGCCAGCTGGAGGAGGCCGGCGCGGGGGGGATATTCTTGGAGGATCAGCGGTGGCCCAAGCGGTGCGGGCACATGGAGGGCAAGGAGGTGCTGCCTCAGGGGGAGTATGCCGAGAAGCTGGGGGCGGCGCTGGACGCGCGCCAGAGCAGGGACTTTGTGGTGGTAGCCCGCACCGACGCCCGGGCCACCGAGGGGCTGGATGCTGCCATACAGCGGGGCCAGGACAACTACCGGACGGGGGCGGACGCGATATTTGTGGAGGCCCCCCGTACCATAGAGGAGATGAGGCACATCGGCAAGGCCATCAACGCACCGCTGGTGGCCAACATGATCGAGGGCGGAGCCACGCCGATACAGCCGGCCGAGTCGCTGCACTCTATGGGGTTCACACTGGTGCTGTATCCGCTCTCTGTGCTGTATGCCTCAGCTGCCGCGGCCCTCTCCACGCTCAAGGATCTCCGCCGGAACGGCACCACGACCAACCCGTCGATGCTCTCCTTTGAGCAGTTCAACGAGCTGGTCGGCTTGCCGGGGGTGCGCAGCCTAGCGGAACGACTCGCATCTAAATAGAAACAAAATGCAGAGGTGGTGTTCACTCTGCGTTCTTCTTTACTTGGATCTCGATGGTGGACACGTTCCGTGCCTTTCCGTCGTTGGATTCGAGTGACTCGGAACCTATCTTGATATCTCCTATGGAGTAGCCTGCGTTCTCGGTCTTGCGTGAGATGATCTGAGCCACATCAACGGCTCGACCGATGCTCATGCCCCGGGCCTTGATATTCACCGACGGCAAGTTGGTCAGCTGAATGAGCGTGGATGTAACATACGCCATCAGCGGCTTCTTGCCGATAAAGATGGTATCACGTGCTTCTGTCGACATTACAGGAACGGGTGCAGGGTTCCAATTTAAAGTTAAAGCACCATTGGTTCGGGCTCTGCGGCCGTGGAGGGCGCGGGCGGCGACCCGACTGGGCTGGCCACCGGCGATATCTTTTTGGGAGGCGGGTGCGGACTCCCGACATGGGGCATGGCGGTGGATATCCGGATCCCGACAAGATGAGGCGCCTAGCGGATGCCGCGCTGTCCCACGATGCCGCATCCGTCCAGTACGCCGTGTCCATGCTGGATGATGAGGACATCCGCATTCGCGGCGAGGCGTTCTGTTCTCTGGTGCTGAACCGCGGCGACATAGCCCCCCTGCTGGAGCAGCATCTGGCAAGCCAGTCCCATAACGTGCGGGCGTTCTGCGCCTTGGTGCTGGCCAACCGGGGGGACTCTGCCTCGGCGCCCCACATAATCCCCCTGCTGGACGACGGACGCGCCGCGGTGCGCAGCTGTGCCCTGGGGGCTCTGGGATACCTGGGATATGCGGCCGCCGCCGGCCGCGTTGCCGAACTGCTCAACGACGAGAGCGAGGAGGTGCGGCGCAGCGCCGCCAAGGCCGTCTTGGACCTGAAGGCGGCGACCTAGGCGCCGTCCCGGCCGCCTGCGTCGTCGTCGGAATGGATCCGCTTGTACCACTGTATGGACTCGGCCAGCCTCTCGCCGGAGACCATTCCACCCTCCATAATCCTCCGGAACATCTGGGGGTACACGAACTCGTTGCGGGAGTACTCCAGGATCTTGTCGTACTCGCCCCGGAAGTAGTGCTCTATCTCGCCACCGCCGGAGATATCCTTGGTGGGCAGGCCGTATGCGTGGGCCAGGACGTCGTGTTTGAGACCCATGGCAGACATTCCGTTCAGGGGCAGGTGTATCTGCAGAAAGTCAACTGCCATGGGGCCGTTTATCACCCAGTGGTGTAGCCACTTCTCCTCGGCTATGTCGAGCATCCTCATCCGGTTGTACAGGAAGTGAATGTCGAATCCCAGTATGTTGTGGCCTATTATCCGCAGGGGGTCGTCCCCCCGGTTCCTCTGGAGGTCCTGTAGCACCATGTACAGCCTCCTGAGTATCACCCTTTCGCCGTCCTCCCACTCGCACAGCCTCCGGGTGGGGGCCCGGTCTATCTGGTACGTTATGAGAGACACCCTGCCTTGGGTGTATTTGAGGGCCCCCCTGGCGCATCTCCAGTACAGATCGCTATCGGGTGATCCGGGACCCAGACCCCCCTCCTTTATGCGACGGGTGGCCTCCGCGTACTCGGCTGCCTCCATGTCGGGCACCGTCTCTATATCCAAGAATAGGTCGGACATCGCATGCCACTCCATGCCCGCGGCTATAAACAAAACATGGTGGACCGGGCGGGATTTGAACCCACGATCTGATCCATGCCAAGGACCCATCCTACCAGTCTAGACGACCGGCCCATCGGCGCCCAAGCAACGATGGCTGTTATTAACATATGTCGAGGACCTGCCCGGTCCCCCGTGTGCAGTCCTGTCTGCATACGATCCACGCTAGGTTGGTGTGGCGGCCAGACAACGGATACGGGCCCAAGCATGTGGTGTTGGCCCGGCAGGATACGCACCGCCTCACCAACCCCCCTTGGGAAACTTCATGCCACACACCCGTATGGTGTCATCCGGCGAGCCAGCAAACCCCGTCACGGTGTCCCATTCCTCGTCTATGATGCGGGCTACCCCCTCCGGTACGTCCTCCCTCCAGGCGTCCGGGCCCCCGCGGGCGGCCTCGTACAGCCGCGCCTTGACCGAGGCTGCCGAGAGGGGCCGCCGCTTTCCCACTTGGGGCCGCAGGCGGTACAGCCGGAGCATCAGGCCCTCGGCCCCGTCCCCTGTGTATGAAAAGTAGTCGTCTTCCACACCCTGCAGTATGCGGCGCCGCAGCGACCATGACCTTCTGGACAGTAGGGGCGGCATATACCTCTTGAAGGGGGCATCAAAGGCGTAGTCGTCGGAGACGTCGACCCGCTCGTCGTCCACGGCGGCCTGCAGCATCCTCTTGCGGATCTCAAAACCGAACGGGAAGCTGCGGCTGTTCAGCTCGGTATCTCCGTCGCGGAAGACCACCGGCATCACCTTGACCCTGTCTGCCCGGCCCGTCAGATCCCGTATTATCTGGGCATGGGCGTTGGTGACCGGGTTCAGATGCGCCAAATACAGTACGGTGACCACGGCGCCATCAGTCCGTTATGGTGGGGACGATGGGACTTGAACCCATGCTCTCCAGTACCCGAAACTGGCAGTATACCAAGCTAACCTACGTCCCCGCCATACCGAACAATCAAAGATATTTTATCCTACCCGTAGGACTCGAACTTGACCTCGAAGCTGCCGTCTTGGCGCTTCTTGCGCTTGGTGACGAAGCCCTTCGGATCCAGGAAGTTCAGGGCTCCGTCTATGGTGCCCTGCCAGCCGCATATGTAGAACATGGTGTTCTCCCGGGTGATCTTGTCGTCTACCAGATCTTCCAGGGGCATTCTCCCGTCGCTGTTGGGCTTGAGGAAGTTCTCCACCCTGCCCACGTGGCCGTTCCAGTCCCGGTTCTCGCCGGGCCGGCTGATCGAGGCGCGGTACGTGAAATTCCACTTGTCCCTGCCCTTGTCTAGGCTCTCCTCCTCCAGTCTGGTAAAGAGGTCCTTGTATCCCAGCTCGTCCACGTAGCTGGCCCCGTGCAATACCACTATCTCGCGCTTGTCCCCCACCGCGTGCAGGTGCTGAGCCATGCTGACGAACGGGGCAAGTCCGGTACCTCCGCCCAAGCACACTATGCGGCGCTCGTCCTTCTCGCCTGTGTGCAGTTCCTCGTTTATCAACAGGTCGTCGCCCCGCGGCTGCATCCAACTCACGGGCGTGTCTACCTTGGCATTGAAGATCTGAGTGGTCAGGCGACCGGGCAGCGGCTTTCGCACCCACCTGATGTACAGCTCAACAAAGTCGCGGTTCTCCGGGTGTGACGCTATCGAGTACGCACGACGGACAATCTTGTTGTTCTCGTTGGGGTTGGGCATGCCCAGTATGATGTACTGGCCCGCCTTGTACTCGGGCACAGGCACGCTGTCGGGTACAATCCGGCATATCATCAGGTCGTCCTTGAGCCTCTGAATGTACGTGAATTTGGAGGACTCCTCAGCTACCATGAGTCGCCTCCCAAAACGGCGGTTAAATATTTTGCCTATGGCTCCGGGTATGCGTTTAGGCTCAGCGTGATGCCAGAAAATGCACAAAAAGCGCTTTTACAGCACTGGTCTGACAGTTTTTACAGATGGTTAAGCCGCGTAAATCGCACCAAACACACCATGAAAGCCATCAGATACTAGTGCTGAGCCTAAACGTGTACGGCTCCGGGAGGGGGCGTGCGCAACGCTCCGTTCTGACCGGATCCGCGCTTGGTGCGCGCCCCGCCGTCGACGGAATAGGCCGGTATGGGTGTAGCGCCCGGCAGCCTGCGTTTTTGTCCAAAACATGACGGGAAGCATGCGCCCCGCCGGATCCGGCGGCTACCATATCTGAGGCCCGGATGATCCCTTGGTATGATCCGTCCGCGCCCGAGTATAAAGTATTATGTATGATATTTCTACTTTATACATAAAAGACTGTTGGCAATGTGCTGTGTAGCCAGTCAAGTTCGTGCAGGAGAAATACCAAGGCTTTTATTCCTGCCCTTGGAGGGGGAGGATAAGCAGAATGTCCCAGACCCACGCACAGAGGCCGCTCACGACTCTACAAAAAAACACCAAAAAGATGGTGACCGTGCGGCTCAAGAACGAGGTAGAGTACCGGGGAATGATGGACAATGTGGACAATTACATGAATCTGATAATGACAAACGCCGAGGAGGTGCAAGGCTCCAAGGTCGTGGGCAAGTACGGCCGGGTCATAGTCAGGGGAAACAACGTTCTGTTCATAAAGCTGGAAAATGAGCTCTAGCCCCAGCTCCGCCTACCTGTTCACGTCCGAGTCGGTTACAGAGGGACATCCTGACAAAGTCTGCGATCAGATATCTGACGCCTTCGTGGACGAGTACCTGCGACAGGATCCGGACTCGCGGATAGCGGTGGAGACGGCGGTCACCACAGACTTTGTGGTGGTGGCCGGTGAGGTTACGTCCAGGGCGGACTTTGGCAGGGAGCAGCAGGAAAGGCTGGTTCGGGACGTCATCCGGGAGATAGGGTACGACAGCGAGGACCTCAAGTTCGACGCCGAGTCGTGCAACGTGGTGCTCCGCCTCCACCCGCAGAGCCCGGACATAGACCAGGGGGTCACCGCCGCCGCCAACAAGGATCAGGGGGCGGGGGATCAGGGGCTGATGTTCGGGTATGCCACCAACGAGACCTCCGAGATGATGCCCATGCCCATATCGCTGGCTCACAAGCTCACCCGGAGGCTGGCCGAGGTGCGCCGCCGCGGCACGCTCTCTTGGGTGCGCCCCGACGGAAAGTCCCAAGTCTCGGTCCGGTACGAGAATGGCAGACCCGCCTCCATAGAGACGGTGGTGGTCTCCACCCAGCACGATCCGGACGTGCCTGCCGGCGACATTCGGGAGGCCATCATAGGGGATGTCATACGGCCGGTTTTGAACGGCATGTGGAACGACGACATCAAGATACACATCAACCCCACCGGCCGCTTCGTCATAGGGGGGCCCCACGGGGATGCCGGCCTGACCGGACGCAAGATCATAGTGGACACGTACGGCGGAATGTCACGGCACGGGGGCGGGGCATTCTCCGGCAAGGATCCCTCCAAGGTGGACCGCTCGGCCAGCTACATGTGCAGGTACGTGGCCAAGAACGTGGTGGCCGCCGGCCTGGCCGAGAGGTGCGAGGTGCAGGTGGCGTATGCCATAGGGGTGAGCGCGCCCATATCGCTGTACGTGCAGACGTTCGGCACCGGCCGCATCCCCGACGGGAATATAGAGGATATAATACGGAAGCACTTTGATCTGACCCCCGCCGGGATAATATCGCAGCTGGACCTGAAGCGGCCCGTATACCGAAAGACCTCCACGTACGGGCACTTTGGCCGGGAAGAGCCCGAGTTCAGTTGGGAGCGCACCGACCGGGCCGCGGCTCTACGCCGTGCCGCCGGACTGTAGCATCTGGGGAATGGTACGGAACCGCATGCCGGTTATGCGGCGCAGTGTGCCGTGATCGCCGACGTGCCCACCTATCATAATGCCCAGGTCGTCCAGCTCGTACGCCGTGCTCCTGCCCAGAACGGCGTTGCGGTACGCCTCCTCCATCTCTACGTGTATGATGCGGGTTTTGCGGTCGGCGAAGGCCCTGACGTACTCGGCAAAGGTCGTTGTCTGAGGCCCTACCATGTCCAGCGTGCGGCCGGCAAAGGCGCCTTTGGTGGCGGCCATTGACAGTACCCGGACCGCGTCGTGTACGGATATGGGCTGCATCATGTACCTGCCAGATCCGGGTATGGTGATGGCGCCGGTCCGCTCCTGCCTCCGGAGGTTGGAGGTGAGGTGGTCGTCGGAGCCTATGATGTATGACGGCCGGAATATTACGGGCTCGGGCACGGATCCGGCGACGGTCTGCTCGGCCAGGTACTTTGAAATGAAGTAGCCGGAGGCGGCATCCGGCGAGACGCCCAGCCCGCTCAGGTATACCATCCTGGGTACGCCCGCTGCCCTGCACGCCTCCGCCACGGCGGTGGCCGGGGCCTGGTTGGTTTCGTGGTATTGGCGGTGTATGGTCTGCCGACCGCCCCCAACCAGGTGTATGGCGGCGCTGCACCCCCGGGCCATATCATGTATGGCAGGGTCACCATACCCGGACACGGTAAGCACCCTCTCGCCACCGATCGGCCTTATGCTGCTCCGGGAGACAGATATCACCTCAAAGCCGTCGCGTAGCAGGGTCCGGCGGAGGTGCCGGGCCACGAACCCGCCGGCGCCCGTAACCAGTATCTTGGCCACGCGGGCGGGTGGGGTGCCGCATTTAAAAAACCGCGCCGGGAACACATGCGTATGGAAGGACCCAAACTGCGCACCGGATATACCACCGGCACGTGCGCCGCCGCCGGGGCCCGGGCGGCCTTGGAGATGATGGCGGGCAACAGCCCGGAGCGGGTGGCGGTGCGGCTCCCCCGGGGGGACTATCTGGAGGTGCCGGTCAAGTCGTGCCGGGCCACCGCCGCCGGGGCCGTATGCACGATAACCAAGGACGGCGGCGACGACCCCGACGTGACGCACGGCGCCGACATAGTGGTGGAGGTGTCCGTATGCGGCGAGGCCGGTTCCGTATCGATAGAGGGGGGCGAAGGCGTGGGCGTGGTGACGAAGCCTGGGCTGGGCCTTGAGATCGGCGGGCCAGCCATAAACCCGGTGCCCCGCCGCATGATACAAGAGAACCTGGCCGAGGCCGGGAGCGGCATTCTGGAGAAGGGTGGCCTCCGGGTGGTGGTGTCCGTACCCGCCGGGAGGGATCTGGCCCCCAAGACGGACAACCCCCGGCTGGGCATACGGGGGGGCATATCCATACTGGGGACCAGCGGAATAGTGGTGCCGTTCTCGACGGCCTCGTTTGCCGCCTCCATACGGCAGAGCCTGGACGTGATTGTGGCGATGGGGGACGACACCGCAGTGCTCACCACGGGGGGGCGCAGCGAGGAGTTTGCCCGGAGTATCATGGACCTGCCGGACCACTGCTTTGTGCAGATGGGCGACTTTTCTGGGTACGCGGTGAAGCAGTGCCAGAGGAAGGAGCTGCGCAGGGCGTACGTGGTGGGGTTCGTGGGCAAGCTGGCAAAGATGGCCGCCGGCGTCTCGCAGACGCACGTCAAGGGCTCCAAGGTAGACACGGGGATGCTGGCCGGGGTGGCCTCCGAGTGCGGCGCCGACCCCGAGGCGGCGGCCCGCATACGGGCCGCCAATACGGCCCGGCACGTGATGGAGATTGTATTGGAGGATGGCTCCATACGGGGGTTCTTCGACAGGGTCTGCGGGATGGTGCTGGACAACATGGCCGCCCGGGCACCGGGAGTGGCGATGGAGGTCATAATGTTTGACTTTGGCGGTTCGGTACTGGGCCGGGCGGACGGGCAGAGCGATGGGCGGGCATAGATTGCAGTTCTCTGAAATGACGGGTGCTCATATTACAAATGTCGGGGGTGACTGATCGTACGCAACTGGGTTCAGCGTAAGATCCAAATACTGCATCTCTCCACCACGATCCTATGTCTAACTCAGACATCAAACTGCTGCGGGACGAGTTCATTTTCCGTTCAGAATCGTGTCCATGCACAATCCACATAGGAATTGACGTAGGAAAGGGGCCTGGTGCTCCGATGTATCATCAAAAAATCGTAGGTGCTAACGTCGTTTGTTCGTAGATTCCGTGCACCGGACCAAAAACCGGTCGCGGACAGCTTTGCCGTGTCGAAAAAACGTACAATTCCACATTTTTGGTCAGCAGCTAAAATTCAAGGCCGAAAACGTCCTATTTTTTAGCTGATTTTCTGAGGGGCGGTGAACGCGTACAAAAAACTAAACTACCGGAGGACATGTCGTGGTTCAGAATGCGTGGGTGTTCTTTGACCTGATATTGAAGACGCGCATCGCCGACCATACCGGGATGTTGATTTTTTTGATGCAGGCCCATGATCCGGTACCGATCTAATTACTATTCGTGTTTCTGAATCAATCCGTAGGATGACCCGTCTATGACTCGATCTGGTGTATTTTTAGGGCTGGTTGACCAGGCCAGTCTTCGGAACCGACCAATTACGTTGCACGCCATTGAGGCGGGGGTGTTGTGGATTGCCACCATGCCACCCACGCTGCAAAGATATTTTATGCGATATGGGTGACGGCACCCTGTGAGGACGGCAATTCTGGCCATAACCAAGAACGGGGTGGGAATAGGCTCCGGGCTGGCCTCCGAGTTTCCGGAGATGGCGTTGTATGCGCCCAAAAAGCTGACCCGCAACGGCGTACGCGCGTCCTGGTATGAGGAGTCCACCACCGCCATGGTGGGCAGACTCTTCAAAGAATATGACGCCCTCATATGCGTATTCTCGCTGGGGGCCGTGGTGAGGCTGATAGCCGCCCACATCTCAGACAAGAAGACGGATCCGGCCGTCTTGGTCATAGACGACAAGATGAACCACGTGATCAGCGTCCTGTCCGGGCACATAGGCGGTGCAAACCAGCTTGCCAGGGACATAGCCGCCAAGACCGGCGCCGCCCCGGTCATCACCACCGCCGCCGACGTAAACAGTACCATAGCAGTGGACCTGGTGGGTCGGAACCTGGGCTGGGTGATAGAGGACGACTCCACCGTGACGGCGACGAGCGCCCACATGGTGAACGGCGAGCGCATCGGCATATACCAGGACGCCGGCTCCCTGGAATGGTGGAGCGGGCCGCTTCCCAAAAACGTCGTAAAATACGACAACCTGGATGCGATGGCCGGCTCCGACTGCCGGGCGTTCTTGGTGATAACCGACCGAGAGTCCATACCCGCAGAGGTGCGGCGGCGGGGCGTGGTGTACAGGCCCCCATCACTGGTGGTCGGAGTAGGACTCCACCGCACCACCACTCCAGAAAAGATACGGGACGAGATGGGCGCGTGCCTGGCAGAACACAACCTCAGCCGCATGTCCGTCGCCAAGATATCCTCGCTCAAGAAGCCGGCGCCCGTCCCCGGGCTGGAGGACGCGGCCAAGGCACTGGGCGTACCAGTAGTTCTGGTGGAGCGGGAGAGGCTGGCCCGCATGGATGCCCCCAACCCCTCCGGTACGGTGGAGCGGTTCGAGGGTACGCCCAGCGTCTCGGAGGCGGCGGCCCTGCTGGTGTCGGGGGGCGAGCTGGTGGTGGAGAAGCAAAAGTTTCCCCCGGATCTTACGTTGGCGGTGGCTAGAATACCATGAGGAGGGGACTGCTCATAGTGGACCGAGGAAGCCGGGAGCGCGAGGCGTATGCGGAGCTGGAAGAGATAACGGACGCCGCAAGGTCTCGTGGCGGGTATGACTTTGCCGACTTTTGCTTTCTGGAGGTGCTCCCGCCCTACATAAAGGACGGAATGAAAAAGTGTCTCGCCCAGAATCTGGACACCCTCACCATAGTGCCTTATTTTCTGTATCCGGGAAAAAAGATCAAGGCCACAGTAAACGACGTCATGTCGTACCAGAAGGACACCGGCACCAAATTCTTGGTGACGCGGCCCATGACCCAGCACCCGGCGATGGTGGACCTGGTGGACCGCCGCATCGTACAGGCGCTGCGCCGCGACGGCCTGGATGCCGACCCTGCCAATACCGACGTGCTGGTAATAGGGCACGGCAGCAAGGACCCCAACGCGCAGATGTCCATCAACTACGTGGTGGATAGGCTGCGCCAGAAATACCGGAACGTGGAGAGGTGCTTTCTGGAGATAGAGCAGCCGGACATCGAGGCGGGCATCAGGACATGCGAGGCCAGCAGCCCCGGGACCTTGGCCATAGTATTTTATTTTCTGCACGAGGGCGCCCATGTCAAGCGGGACATCTACGCCGACCTGAATCCGGCCTTGGAGCACTCGTCGTTGGATATGGTCTGCATCACCCGGCACATAGGGGCCGACGACGCCATGGTGGATTTGATACTGGAGCGGGCCGACGAGGTGGAGAGGACCGTGCCGGGGGCCGAACATAATGCAGACTAGGGTGGGGCAGTCCATAGAGGACGCCAGCATGAATATCATAGACCAGGAGGCCGGTCCCCACGACTACGACCCCATGGAGTGGCCCGTGGTCCGGCGCATAATACACTCCACGGCCGACTTTGACTATATCGGGACCAACCGGGTAATATTCCACCCTGGAGCCATTCGGTCTGGCATGGAGGCGCTGGCGGCCGGCTGCCACATCATAACCGACGTGAACGGCATACCGGGCCTGCTCAACAAGCGCAACCTGGCCGAGTTCGGCAACGGGATGACCTGCCGTATATCCGAGGAGCGCGTGGCGTCCCTGGCCCGCGAGCGGGATTCGACCCGGGCCCGGGTGGCGATGCGGGAGAGCGCACAGGAGATGGAGGGTGGGGTGGTCGTGGTGGGGAATGCGCCCACCGCCCTGCTGGAGGTCATGGACATGGTACGGGATGGAGTGGCGCGCCCCGCCTTGGTGGTGGGGGTGCCGGTGGGGTTCGTGCAGGCCGCCGAGTCCAAGGCGGAGCTGGAGACAATACAGATACCACACATCACCAACCGGGGCAGGAAGGGGGGCAGCCCGGTCGCCGCCGCCATCATAAACGCACTCTTCAAGCTGGTGCGCTCACCGCCTTGAGTATCTGGAGCAGTGTCCCACCAGTGTGCCGGCCCCCTTTGCGGAGAGGTAGAGGTGCCCGTACGAGGCCATCGCATTGTGCACTGTAATCCCGTCCCTGCCGTCCCGTATGCCCGTACCTATGTCCAGCCTCTGGGCGAAGACCGCATCGCCGGGCACATCCGCCGCCCGGGAGTAGTGGAACTCGTGGCCGCGGAACCCCCCGCCCCGGCCGGACACCGGAGAGCGGCCCGTCACGCCCCGGGTGTAGTTGAGGGTGACTCGGCCGGTCATCTCCGTCTCCACCTCAAATATGCCGGCCATCCGGCGCCTTTTGCCTTCGTGCGTGAGGCCACGCGCCATGTACATCAGGCCGCCACACTCGGCGTACATGGGCATCCCGCCGGCGGCCGCCTCCCGCACCATATCCATCATGTTGCGGTTCCGCTCCAGGATGCCCGCCCGCACCTCCGGGAACCCCCCGCCCATGTACAGCCCGTCCACGTCGGGCATGGCCTCGGATGACTCGGGGCTGAAGAAGACCAGCTCCCCGCCGGCCTGCCGGAGACTCTCCAGGTTGTCCCTGTAGTAAAAGTTGAACGAGCCGTCCAGCGCCACCCCGATGCGGGCCGCAGTCGGGGCCCTCCGGGCGGATACATACTCGGGCAGGGGCTCCGCCCCGCCGGCGATCCTCACTATGGCATCCATGTCCAGATGTTCCAGCATGTGGTCGGCCGTCTTGGCTATCTCCGCCGCCATGCCGGGGTCCTCGGCGGGGGGTACCAGCCCCAGGTGGCGCGAGCCAAAACACCCCTCCATTCGCGGAATGGCGCCCACCACCTCCACGCCCAGAGGCTCCAGGGCGTCCCGGCACATCAGGACATGCCGCCTGCTTCCTATGCGGTTGAGTATCACGCCCCGGATCATCGGGTTGCGGCTGAACCTCAGGAACCCCAGCACAGAGGCGGCCACCGAGCGCGCCCCGCCGCCGGCGTCGACCGCCAGTATGGCGGGGGTGCGGGTCAGTACGGCTATGTGGTGCGTGCTGGCCGTATCGCCCCTGCCGTCAAACCCGTCGTAGTATCCCATCACTCCCTCTATGACGCCGGCCATCCCCGCCGAGTTGCGGGAGATGCTCTCGGCGACCCCCCTCCTCCCCATCAGCCACACGTCCAGGTTGGCCGCCTCCCGGCCGGCCGCCGCCGCCAGGTACCCCGGGTCTATATAGTCGGGGCCGGCCTTGAACGGCCGCACCGCGTACCCCATCTGTGCAAATCCGCGGATCACGGCGCACGATATGGATGTCTTTCCGACGCCGCTGCCTGTCCCCGCTATCACCACCCGTGGCTCAGCCGTACGCGGTCCTCTCCCTGACAAAGTCTATCGAGTCTACCGGCGTGGGATCCACGCCCCGCATCCCCGCCAGGTATATGGTGGTGTAGTCCAGCAGGTACACCAGATTCACCAGCTTGGTCAGTATGTGCCCGTCGACGGCCCTCACCGTGCGGTACGGGATGGCGCGGGCCCCAAAGTACTCCTCGAACACACGCCACCGCTCCTTGGTCTTGGGGTTGTCGTCGGGCCCCTGTATCAGCACGGGCCGCGCCGGCGAGGCCGACTCCCAGGCAACTATCCCGTTATGGCTGGCCTCCAGCACGTCCTCGGTCATGGCGTGCGTCTTGGCGTTCTCCTGCAGGGAGTTCTTGAAGCGGGTCGCCGCCGCCTTGAACCCCCATGGGTAGTACACCACCGGTATGCCCGAGAGCCACCCGGCCAGGTCCCGGGCGGGGTTGGGGCCCTCCGCGGTCACGGCGTCGCGGGTGCGTTCCATGGAGCGTATGGACTCGGCCACATCCGTCCGGGGCACTTTTGTGATGCGATCCAGGGCGCTGAGCATAGTATACAGGAACGACACGAACGAGGCCCGGGGCGAGTGGCGCGCCTCCACCGTATGGTGGGGCAGCGAGTTGCGCCCGCAGTATATCTCCATCTGGCCGCCCGACGAGAACGATACGGTACGGCAGGATGCCGCGGCGGCCTTGGACAGCACGGTGAGGGTCTCGGCGGTGTTTCCAGAGACGCTGCTGCACACCACCAGGGTATCGGCGTCGGCGGTTCTGGGCAGGTTGTACCCCTTGACTATGCTCACGTGCATGTCCAGGCCAGACATGAGCGCCACGGCAAGGTCGCCCAGGGCCCCGGATCCGCCCATGCCAGCAAAGACCACGTGGTTTATGCCATCCACGTCCAGGGCGTCGGGCCCGTCCCTGTACGCGCCGGCGGCCATCTCCGGCCATGCGTCGTAGGTGCGGCGCATGCCTCCGTGGTCCTGCGGCTTGCCGTCTGGCGACATGGGAATTGGGGCTGCTCTGCCCATTTAAATAAGGAACGCCGGTGTTCCGGCCCGTGGACGACATCCGCACCGTATACTGGAAGGACGGAAAAGTGTCGATGATAGACCAGACCCGGCTGCCCGGATCCCTGGAGTATGTGGAGTATGGCGACCATGATGGTGTGGCCGGGGCAATCCGGACCCTGGTGGTGCGGGGGGCGCCGGCCATCGGCGTGGCCGCCGCCTTCGGGATGGCGCTGGCCGCCAAAAACAGCGCCGCGGACGCGGCGCGGGGGGTGCTGTCCGACATGGACGTGGCCCGCCGGACGCTGGCCGCCACGCGGCCGACGGCCATAAACCTGGTCTGGGCGCTGGATCGCGTGTATGCGGCCGCCGGGAGGGAGTCCTCCGCGCAAAAAGTACGCGCCGCGGCGCTGGACGAGGCGCTAGCCATGGCCGAGGAGGATGTCGCCACTAACCGCTCTATGGGGAGGAACGGCGCCGCCCTGTTCGGGGACGGCGGTACCATAATGACCCACTGCAACGCCGGGGCACTGGCGACGGTGGGGTACGGCACGGCGCTGGGCGTCATCCGGGCCGTCCGGGAGTCGGGCAGGCCCGTGCGGGTGGTGGCCACCGAGACCCGGCCCGTCCAGCAGGGCTCCCGGCTCACCGCATTCGAGCTCAAGCACGACGGCTTCGACGTCAGCCTCATACCCGACACGGCGGTGGGCTACTCGATGGCCGGCGGCATGATAGACGGCGTGGTGGTGGGCGCCGACCGCATACTGCGCACCGGCCACGTCTTCAACAAGATCGGCACATACCAGGTGGCCACAATGGCCCAGAGGCACTCTGTGCCCTTCTATGTGGCCGCCCCGCTCTCCACCTTCGACATGACCAGCGACCCCGGCGACGTCACCATAGAGATGCGTAACGCCGCCGAGCTGGTGGGACCCGAGGGCCGCCGGACCGCACCCGAGGGCATAGGCGTAATAAATCCGGCCTTCGACATGACCCCGCCGGACCTGATATCGGCCATCATAACGGAGGCGGGGGTGGCCCGGCCGCCGTACGAGCGCAGCATAGCAGAGTTATTCACAGCTAATTTTTAAAAGACTTTTATGGTTTTCTGGCGTGGGCATCCCCATGAAGGCCAGCCCGCAGGATGTGGAGAATTCGCTGAGAAAGTGCATGGACCCCGAGGTACCGCTCAACATAGTGGAGATGGGCCTCATATATGGCATCGAGGTGGACGGCGGGGACGTGGACATCAAGATGACCATGACCACCCAAGGGTGTCCGCTCCACGAGACGCTGGTGCAGGACGTCACCAGGTACGCCAAGAAGGTGCCCGGCGTGGAGAACGTGAACGTGCAGATAGTGTGGGACCCGCCCTGGTCTATGGACCGCATGAGCCCCGAGGCGCGCGACAAAATAAAGGGCATGGCGTCCGGACAGGCCACGCCCGCCCCCATAGACTATGACCGGGCGCTGCCCCAGGGTGTGGGCAAGCTGGTACAGCAGGAGGACGGCTCGATGGTGCTGATAAACGAGCACGACCAGGGGTTCATGGTGAACCAGGCCATAGTGGACTTTTGGAAGTGCTGCGACGGCCGGCGGAAGATGACCGAACTGGTGGACGTATTCGCGCAGCAGACCGGCATGCAACGTGCCCAGGTGGAGAAGGAGGTGACACAGCTGGTGCAGCAGCTCCGGGACGGTGGGCTCATAGCCATCCCAGGCCAGGCCGACGCGCCCAACGTCACCTTCCACAACTAGCGATGGCAGATGTCCTAGAAGACATGGGCCGAGCCGGCCCCGTCGAAGGTTACCGTGATCCCGGAGAGATACTTTATCTCCCTGTCGACTATCGCCGCGACGAACTCGCCGATCTCCCGGGGCTCGCCCATCCGGCCCATGGGGAAGGTGGAGGGATCAACCCGCATGTCGTCCAGCAGCTCCCGGGTGCGGTCCGTAGCTATCATGCCCGGGGCTATGTTGACGCAGCTCACGTTTCGGGCGGCCAGCTCCCGACTCGCCAGCTTGAAGATCTCCGTAAATGCCGCCCTGTACGCGCTGGATATGGCGAGCCGTGGGGTGGGCTCCTTTACCACCGCGGAACTGATCAGAAATATGTAGCCACCGTTCCTCACCCTTATGTCGCGTAGGAGCGTGACCATGCCCAGAAACAGCTGGTTGTGGTACTTGGACCACTCCGCATCGGTCACCTCGGCGTACGTCTTGGGGGGCGGGCCGCCCGTGTTCAGCACCAGTATGTCTGTGGTGCGGTTGGCGGCGGCAAACCGCGCCACCGATACGGGGTCGGAGGTGTCCACGTCGCCGCGGCCGGCAGCCCTGACCGCATGCCCGGAGGACTCCAGCACCCCGGCGATGGCCCTGCCTATGCCCCGCGTGCCCCCCATTACTATGGCATCCACGGGCGCGCGGGGGCGGCGCCCACCATAAATCTCTTGGGAGGTGTGGTTCCGTACACACTCAACCCCCCTACAACCAGCCTAAGATGACTGGGTGCTTGACAACAGGCACGATCATATATGGGCGCAGAT